>JAWXBP010000189.1 GCA_034440135.1 Planctomycetia bacterium | reverse complement strand
TTTGGATTACGACGGCGCCGGACGGCCGAGATCGGTGGCCAAGGGGGCGACGGTCCGCCCGACGAGGAAGATGGAGGCGGACCATGAAACGCACGCCTTCACGTCGCGCGTTGGTGTTGATCGTGGTAATGGTCGTCATCGCCATGCTCAGCTTGGCTGGCTTCACGTATGGCGAGCTGATGTTCGGCGAGCATGAGGCCGCAGTGCTGCACGGCAAAGCGCTGCAAGCCCGGGTGTTGTCGGATTCCGGCATCGATCTGGTGAAGTCGGTGCTGATGGAAGACCCTGCGCTCATCGAAGAAAACGGCGGCCTGTACGACAACGCTGGGCGCTTTCAAGGCGTGCTGGCGATGGACGAAACCACCGGCGAGGAGCCGGGGCGGTTCAGCGTGGTCGCGCCGCGGGTCGATCAAGGCGTACTCAGCGGCGTCCGCTACGGCTTGGAAAATGAATCCGCGAAATTGAATCTCAACGAAATCTTGCTGGCGGATTTGATCGAAGCCGACGGCGCGCGGAATCTGCTGATGAGCCTGCCCGGCATGACCGAGGACGTGGCCGACGCGATCTTGGATTGGATCGACGAGGACGACGATCAACGCGAGTTCGGCGCAGAAGCGGATTTCTATTCCGGCATGAGCCCGCCGTACGGGCCGAAGAACGGCCCGCTCGATACCGTGGAAGAATTACTCCTCGTGCGCGGCGTAACGCCGTGGTTGTTGTTTGGCGGCGACGTGAATCGCAACTTCACGCTGGAGGCAAGTGAAGAGGTCTATGTCGGCAACTCGGGCGTGGATAACTCGGACGGTTCGATGACCTGCGGCTGGGCGGCCTATCTCACGCTCTACAGCGCCGAGACGAATCTGCAATCCGACGGCACGCCGCGAATCAATCTCAATGAGACGGATCTGGAAGTCCTGCACGGGCAGCTTAAAGAAAAGTTCGACGACGAATGGGCGAACTTTATCATCGTGTTCCGGCAGAACGGGCCCATGGAGCTGGAAGGGCCGCCGCCGACGCCGCCGCAGAAGGTTGGGAGCCAAGCGCCGGATTTCGAAATCGAGCCGAAATACACCTTTAGCCAGGTGCTCGATCTGATCGGCAAATACACGCAAGTCACCAACCCGATGACGAACCAGGCGACCATCATCGATACGCCGTTTCCGGACAACCCGGGGCTGATCGCCACCTACCTGCCGCAACTGATGGACGCCGTGACCGTGGTCAAGGAGCCGGCGATCCGGGGACGGATCAACATCAACCAGGCCCCGCGCACGCTGCTGTTGGGCATCCCGGGTCTGACGCCGGACGTGGTGGAGAACATCATCGCCGATCGGACCCCGGAACCGACCGAAAACGAGCCGGAGTTCCGGCACGAGACTTGGTTGTTGACCAAGGGGATGGTGACCCTCGACGAAATGAAGGAATTGATGCCGCTCGTGACCTGCGGAGGCGCCGTCTACCGCGTGCAAGTGCTGGGTTACTTCGAAAACGGCGGCCCCACTGCGCGCGCCGAAGCCATTATTGACGCTACCTCCGGGACCCCGGGCGTAGTATTCTGGAGAGACCTGACCCACCTGGGGCGCGGGTTCGCGCAATGAGCGGGAGAGTAGGGGAAGTAGTTAGTAGGTGAAGTAGCAAGTAGACCGAGGCTCGGCACTACTTCACCTACTAACTACTTCCCCTACTAGCTACTTCACCTACTTCCTCCGCCACCTACTTCACCTACTTCACCTACTTACTACTCCACCTACTCCCCTACTTCCATATGTCTCGCCTAATCGCTATCGAATGGGACAATCGTGAGGCTCGAGTGGCCGTGGCCACCGAGAAGCGCGGGCAGGCCTCGATTGAGGATGTGTTCGCGATTCCGTTTGCGCCCACGACGGGTCCCAAGGAAATTGGCCGGCAACTGGCGGCGGGTTTGGCGGCGCGGCGCGTTCGCGGCGGCAAGGCGTTGGTGGGGGTCGGGCGGACCAGCATTGAACTCAAGCTGTTCAATCTGCCCCCTGCGCCGGATGAAGAACTGCCGGAGATGGTGCGATTCCAGGCGCCACGGGAATTCGCTTCCTGGGGCGAGGGCTGGCCGCTCGACTTTGTCGCCATCGCTGGCGAGGCCGATCAGCAACGCACGGTATTGGCCGCGACGATTCCGCCGGACGTTGTGAAGCACATCGAAGAGATTTGCGCCACGGCCGGACTGAAACCAGAACACCTGATTCTGCGACCCTGCGCCGCGGCGAGTCTGCTGGCGCGATCGAAGCAACAAACCAGTAGCGAACCACAGCTGCTCGTCGATTTGCTGGCCGACGAGTTGGACCTGACAGTGACGATCGCGGATCGCGTGGTGTTTACCCGGACCGCGCGGCTGCCCAGCGATGCTCTAGCCACGGCCGATTTCGCCAAGCCGCTCGTGGCGGAAGTGCGACGTACGCTGGGCGCGGTGCAGAATCAGCTGGGCGGTCGTCGCGTGGAGCGGGTCTGGCTGTACGCCGGCGGGGACGAACACGCCGAGCTCGCGCGTCACCTGTCGGAATCGCTGAGTCTGCCGACCGAGGTCTTCGATCCGTTTGCCGGCGCGGCAAACGCCGAGCGATTGTCGATGGCCAAGACGCCGCACCGCGGGCGCTTCGCGCCAGTTCTGGGCATGTTGCTCGACGGCGCGAGTGAGACGCCGCACGCCATCGATTTCCTGAAACCCAAACGACGGCCGGAGAAAGCGTCTCAACGTCCGCGGATGCTGGTCTATGCCACGGCCGCGACGCTGCTCATCGCGATGGGCATTGGCTGGTACTCGTGGTACGTAGCGAGCTTGGACAAGCAGATCGCGGATTGGAATCGACAAAACGCCGCCAAGCAAAAGTTGGTCGATCAGTACACGCAGGTCGTCGACCGCGTGACGTCAATCGACGCCTGGCGCGCCGGCGACGTGCCCTGGCTGGAAGAAATGAAAAGTCTGGCCGTCAAGCTCCCGCCGCCGGAGGACGTGATGCTCACGGAAGTGCGCTTCGCGTCGCAGCAGGGAGGCGGCGGGAAGATCGAGTTCGACGGCCTGGTCAAATCGCTCGACACGGTACAGAAGGTCGAGAACGGCCTGCGCGACGCTGGGCATCAGGTGCAGAGCCTGGGCACGTCGCGCGATACGGAGACCAAGCCGTATGAATGGGACTTTGGCACCGAAATCATTCTGCCGGCCGTGGAGGCCCCCTAATGCAAAAGCGAGAGAAGCAACTAATGGGGGTGGTGGTCGCGCTCGTGGCGGTGCTGGCCGGCAATTGGCTGTATGGCAAGGTTCGCAGCTCGATCAACGCGCGCACCAATGAAATCACACGGCTGAGCGGCGATGTCACGAAAAAGGACAATCAAATTAAGCGCGGCAAGCTGGCCGCGACCAAGCTGGCGAAGTACGAATCGCGGGCGCTGCCGTCCGATCCGGAATTGGCCCGCGCCGCTTATAGCGCCTGGCTGCGCAAGATCGTCGGCGAAGCGGGTTTTGAAGCGCCGAACGTCGAGCCGCCCACGCAGGCGACGCCGAAATTCTTGATGTCGGCCAACATGCGCACGGCGAAAGGACCGCGGCCGATCGTCTATCACCGCCTGCCGTATTCCGTGCGCGGCAAAGCGACCCTGGAAGAACTGACCAAGTTCTTGCACACCTTCTATTCGGCCGGGCACCTGCATTTGGTGCGTTCGCTGACGATGACGCCGCAAGAGAGCGGCAAACTCGAAGTGAAGATTACGATCGACGCTTTGGTGCTACCGGACGCCGATCGCAAGGACGCCCTCAGTAGCGTGCCGGGCGAGTCGTTGGCCGGCACGTTCGAAGAATACCGCGACGTGATCACCAAGCGAAACACGTTCGCGGCCTACAAACCCGCGCCGCCGAAGCCGCCAGAGAAGTCGTCGAAGCCGGACCCCGCGGTCGACCCGGCCCGCTTCGCCAAGGTGACGGCAATCCTCACCGATCCGGAGCTGGTCGTGTGGATTCACATGGAAACCACCGGCAAGCTGTTCAAGCTCGCCGAGGGTGAGGAGTTCGACCTGGGCGAGGAACGCCGCGGCAAAGTCCACCGCATCCATCTCACCACGCGCACCGTGGAACTGCAAATCAACGACGAAAAGAAACTCTACGGCCTCGGCGACAAGCTGACCGAGGGGAAGCCGTTGGGGACGGAAACAGCTGCGCGGTAGGAAGTGATGAGTGCGGAGTGATGAATGATGAGTAGGGAGGCGAAGCAGGCAATCATGTGAGTGGGTGAGACGCTTTTTAACCCAGAACATCGCATTGCCACGCACTTCGTATCTGCTTACATTCTCATCAACTCCGCTCCCTAAATCATCACTCATCACTCCGCACTCATCACTTCCTACCATGGATCCCGCCCGGTTTCGTCGCAAGGTGCTGGTGGACTTGATTGCCAGTCCCTGGACGTTGATTCCCGGGGCCGGCGGGTTGAGTTTGCTGACGATCTCCTGGGGCCTGGATCAAGGCGCCGGCTGGCTGGCCTTTGTCGGCGTGGCCGGATTGTTGACCAGCGTCGGTACGTTGGCCACGCGATGGTTGTTCCAGCACGACGCCATCGCCGAGGACGCCTTCGCCGCGATTCAGCGCGAGGCAATCGACCAACAGGAACGGCAGCTCGATCAACTCTCCGAGCGGCTCTCCGTCGATCACGATCCGCGCGACGAGCAGAGTCTCAAATATCTGCGCGACCTCTATGACGCCTTTCGAAAAGACACCGCTTGGACGAAGCGCCTGGAAGGGCGCTCCGTGTTGGAGATCAACTCCCAGGTGGAAAACCTGTTCCGCGCCTGCATCCTGTCCTTCGAGCGCTCGCTGGAACTGCGCGATACCGCGCATGGGATGCGGACCGCCGACGGGCAGCGCAGTTTGTTTGAAGCCCGGGAGCGGTTGCTGGAGGAAATCAACCAAAGCATCCGCCAATTGGCCGGCACGCTCGATAACGTCAAAGCGCTCGCCCTGGCCCAGGCGCCGGCCCACGACTTGGCGCGTCTCCGACAGGAACTGACCGCGAGCCTCGACGTGGCGCGGAAGGTCGAGGAACGGATGCAAACTCTCGAGGCCGAACTCGGCCACCCGCAGGCCGCGGCGCCGCGCGACGTGGAATAACCGCTACGGCCGGAATTCCGCCGGACTTGCGCCCTGTTTTCGGCGCTGGCGCACCTTGCTCCCTGTGGGAGACGACTCCTGTCGCCGATGGAGTGGGCGGCGCTGCCGAGAGTTTCCTCTTTCGGTTGAAAAAACGTCCGCTCTCCCTCGCTGGCGCTACGGGCTGGTGTTGCCGGCGCGTGATCGGTTTGTGTTGGAATCGCTGACGGTAGCTGGTTCTCTCCCCCGTAGGACAGGGTATACTTTCGGGCAACTTCCTCACGCCCGGCACATTTGGGAGATCATCGCGTGTTTGGAGCCATGGGCAGATATCTGCGGGCCTTCGGGTATTTGATTACCGGCCGCATCGACTCGGCGCGCAAGGAACTGTCGTCGAATCCCTACGTGATTCAGGCGACCTACGACCGGATCGTGCAGGAAAAGACGTCGCGCATCAATCAATACAAGACTGCCGTCGCGCAGATGATCGCCCAGGAAGAAAAGAAGCTGGCGACCGTGCGCACGCTGACGGAGGAAACCAAGCGTCTGGAGCAGCTCAAGGAAGGGGCCGCCGGCAAGGCCAAGAGCGTGGTCGACAAGCTCAAGGGCCAAGGGGTCTCCATGGAGGAGATCAAGAAGAACGAGGAGTACTTGAAGTGCCTGGGCGCCTTCAATGATTTCTCCACGACGCTCAAAGAGAAATACGACCGCATTGCGGAACTGGAAAACGACATCAAGCAGCTCCAGGACAACCTGGGCAATCACAAGGTCCAGATGCAGCAATTGCTGCGCGATCTGGAGAAGCTCAAGGAAGAAGCCGCCGCGACCGTGGCCGACGTAATCACCGCCAAGGAAGAGGAGGAAATCTCCAACATCCTGGCCGGCATCAGCGAGGACCGCTCGTCGAAAGAACTGCAGGATATGCGCGACCTGCGCCAGGAGTCGAAGGCCAAGGCCCGCGTTTCGCGCGAGCTGGCCGGCACCGACACGAAGCGGCAGGAAGCGGAGTTCCTCGACTACGCTAACAAGAGCGCGTCGAGCGACGAATTCGATAAGCTGATCGGCCTCGCCGCCGAAGCGGACAAGCCGTCGGCGGAACAAACCGAATCGCAACGCGTGGAAACGCGGCTGCCGGAAGCGTAGGTCAGGCTTTCCAGCCTGACGGTTGCAACGAACCATTGGCGCGAATACGTCAGGCTGGAAAGCCTGACCTACAACACATCGCCTCTTGAATGGAGTGCCCGAATATGACCCACTCACACCCTGCGTGGATGTTGACGTGCTTGATGGCGCTCGCCGCGGCGGGCTGCGGCGGCGGAGCGACGACGGCGACGCCGGCGACCAGTTCCGCTTCCGACGCGCCGGCCGACATGCCGTCGTTTTCGCTGGCCTGGAGCGAGTACCCCTCGTGGAGCGTGTTCGGCGTGGCGCACCGCCGCAAGCTGATCGACGGCGCCAAGGGCAAACTCGGGCCGATCGAGGAGAAGTGGAAAGTCGATATCGAATTGAAGCAGGCCGACTACGATCCGTGCTTGCAGATGTACGCCTCGGCCTCTTGCGACGCCGTCTGCATCACCAACATCGACATTCTTTCGCCGTCGGTCTCACGGCCGGGCGTAGCGATCCTGCCGACCAGCACCAGTGACGGCGCCGACGCCTGCATCGTCGAAGGCATCGAGGACGTCGATCAACTTCGCGGCCACAAGGTCTTCGGGTTGCCGAAGAGCGTGTCGGAGTATTGTTTCGTGCGTTGCCTGGAAGAACTGGGCAAGAACGAGGCGGACTATGAATTCGCCAGTAGCGATCCCGGCGCGGCGGCGCTGGCCATGCAGCAAGGGCAGGAAGAATACCAGGCGATCATGGTTTGGAATCCGTACGTGCTGCAAACGCTGCGGACCCGCGAGAACACCAAAGTGCTGTTCGACTCCACAAAGATCCCCGGCGAGATCATCGACATGGTCGTGGTCGGGCAGGATTCACTCAAGAAGCCCGGTGCGGACGCTTTCTGCCACGCGGTGATCGATTGCTACTACGAGATGAACAAAATCATCGAGGCGCCGGCGACGCGGAATGAAGCCTTGGTGCAGATCGGCGAGGATTTTTCGGACTTGAAGCTTGAAGACATGACCCTCGTGGTGCAGCAAACGAAGTTTTACAAGACGGCGGACGAAGGTTCGCACGTACTCGGCGGCGGCGAGTTACCGAAGACGATGGAAACGGTGATGAGCTTCTGCGAGAAGCACCAGATGTTCGACGGATCGCCGAAGCTCGGCTTTGGGGCGGCCAAAGACGGCGAGCAAGTCAACGTTCGCTTTGACGACTCGTACATCAAGGCGGTGAAAGCCTCGACCGCGGCTGGCGGCACGGAATAACGCATGATTCGGCAGCCGATTTCGTTTCGTGCGCACATTGCCCTGGGCGTGGTTTCGGTCGTGGTGTTGCTGACCGGATATACGGCGCTGTCGTATCGCCAGCATCAGCGGAATCCCAGCGACAAGACAATCCCGAATTGGTCGCAACTCGCCGACGGCGTCACGCGGGTATTGAAACCGCAAGATCGCTATGACGGCGCGTCGTGGCTGTGGACCGACGCCAAGGCGACGTTCACGCGTCATTTCTCCGGCCTGGCGATCGGCGTGCTGGTCGCCGTGGTGCTGGGGCTGGGGATGGGCTGTTTCACGCCGATCGAGGCGCTGTTGCTGCCGCCGCTTTCTTGTTTGGCGAAGATTCCGCCGACGGCGATGCTGGCCGTGTTCTTCGTGCTTGTCGGCACCGGCATGGAGTTGTACATCGCGATGATCGCCTTCGGCGTGATTCCCACGCTGGCCCAGTCGATCTATCAATCCGCCCGCACCGACGTGCCGGAGGAATTGATCTACAAGGCCTACACGCTCGGGGCGAGTCATCCGGAATTGATCTGGAACGTCACGTTCAAACAGATTCTGCCGCGGATCATCGAGGCCGTGAGGCTGCAAGTCGGCCCGGCGATGGTGTATCTGATCGCGGCGGAATACGCGATTGGCGACATCGGCTTCGGTTTCCGACTGCGCATGCAACAACGCTTGAGCGACATGAGCACCGTCTACATCTACCTAGCCGTGTTGGCGGCCGTTGGTTTTCTGATGGACTACTCGCTGACCTGGCTGCGAAGGCTGCTGTGCCCCTGGTTCGGGAAGTAAACGGGAATCAAGTTCCGTTCTCATCACTCATCACTCCGCACTCATCACTTCCCCGCATGCACGACATCGTCCTCGAATGCCGCGGCGTCAGTAAGCGATTTGGCGATCATGCCGTGTTGCATGACGTGAATTTGAAGATCGCGCGGGGGCAGATTGTGTCGCTCGTCGGGCCTAGCGGTTGCGGGAAGTCAACGCTCCTCCGCGCGATCCTCGGCACGCATCCGCCCGACTCAGGTGAAGTGCTGATGAACGGCAAGCCGATCACTGGGCCGGGACGCGATCGCGGTATCGTCTATCAACGCTACGGGCTCTATCCATTTCTCACCGCACGGCAGAACGTGGCCTTCGGCCCGATGCTAGACGAGACGAACCTGGCCTACCGGTTTTTCCAGTTTCCGAACTGGCTCAAATTGCGAAAGCAGCACTTGGCCGGCGCGGATGATATGCTGACGCGCGTACAGATGGGCAAGGCGTTGCATCGCTATCCGGAGGAGCTCTCCGGCGGGATGTGCCAGCGCGTGGCGATTGCCCAGGCATTGATGATGAAGCCGGAGATTCTGCTGCTGGATGAGCCGTTCGGCGCGCTCGACGAAGCGACGCGCGAAGAAATGCAGGAAATGCTGCTCAAGCTCTACGCGGAAAATCTCGCCGCGAAGGCGGCCGGCAAGAAGCCGCCTTACACGATTCTGATTATCACGCACGAGTTGAACGAAGCGATTTACGTCGCCGATCGCGTGCTGGGCTTATCCCAACATTGGCGCTGGGAAGACACTGGTGGCCCGTCGCATCCGGGCGCGACGATCATCTACGACGCCGTGTCGCCGGTGTTCAGCAAGGACGTCGAAGCCGAAGCCGCGGCGTTCGTGCGGCAACGCGAAGAAATGCGGCGCGTAATTTTCGAACCATCGGAACGCTTCGGTCGCGAGAGCCACACGCGCTTCTGGCAACAATGCGCCGCCGGAGCAGGCGTCGGCATGATGGCGCCGATTCCGTAGGTCAGGCACCCTGTTGAAAGTCGACGACGCTGCCCAATCGACTTTCGCCGCTGAAGTCGGGAATCGATGCAGGCTAATTGCCTGACAGAATCGACGCCGTTTCCCGTCAGGCAATTTGCCGGCATGGGTTTGGGATGTGGCTACGTCTTATAGTTGCGCCGAGTTCTTGGCCTTCGGCCAGGGTGCCTGACCAACGCCGGGCGCCTACGCCGTGGCGTTCGGAGCAGGCTCCTCGTTCAAGAGCGCGCGGCCGCTCAACCAGAGATGTTGCGGCATCAGCCCGATGCCGGCGATGAGCAGGTGGCTGACCGCGGCGATGCCGAGCCATTTCAGTACGCCTTCAGTGAAGCCGTACGAATGGAGGCCCACGCCCAGTTCGTTCACGCCGAACCAGGACCAGCAGGTGCAGATGTTGCCGAGGATGGCCAAGATCGCCAGCCCGCGATCGCCGACCATTCGACCCCAACGGGCATGCAGCACCAGCGCGTTCCAGAGGACGATCATCAGCGCGCCGTTTTCCTTCGGGTCCCAACCCCAGAAGCGGCCCCAGGAATCATCGGCCCACAGTCCGCCCAGCACGGTGCCGATAAAGCTGAAGAACATGGCGAAGCAGATCACGCTGTAGATCATGCCAGCCAGAGTCTTGCTGAGCCCACGATCGAGCCCGGGCGTACACACTCCGTAGATGATGTAGGCAATGCCCAAGAGGCCGGCCAGCAACGTCGTGGCGTAACCGAGTGAGACGGTGACGACATGCGTGGACAGCCAGAACTGCGTATCGAGCACCGCTTGCATCACGCCGATCGTATCGCCGTCGAGCGATAGGTAATGGGCGACGAGCAACGTGAGGAAGCCGGCCGCGGCGCCAACCATATTTGCCAGTCCGATCCGGAAGATCGATTCGAGCACCAAGGCCAGTGCGACGCACGCCCAGCCGATGAAGACGGCCGAGCTATAGAGGTTCGTCACCGGAGCGTATTGCGAAATGTAGACGCGGGCGATGATCGCCACGGTGTGGACGAGCAGCGAGAAAGCAAACAGCCAGGTCGCCGTCGTCTGAAACACGTGCAACGAACGCAGGCGCGGCAAGGCGGCGAACATGCCGATCAGGGAGAACAGGAAGCAGACAAAATAGACGATCGCCGTATAGAAGAAAGGCTCCGCGCGATTGAACGCCGATTCGGCCCCAATCCGCGTGGCGCCGTACTCTTGCGGCGGTGCGGCGCCCAATTCGTTCCGGTACGCGGCCACGTCGCGGTTGAAGGCCTTGGGGTCGGCCTGCGCGTAGGCGGTGAAGATCTGGCTCCATTGTTCCACCGCGGGGTGAATCTTGACGTTCGCCAGCGGGGCTTTCGCGGCTTCGTCGCCTCCGTGCGCGCGCATGATCTCGCGCCGCCACAGGTCGAACGTGGCGGTTGAATAGGCGGTCCACTTGCCCGTCGCGTCGTCCGTCGGCGGGATCGCCAGCGGCGGCGTGCCGCGCTCCAGGAACTCCGCGCGCTGCATGGCCGACATCACGTCCTCTTGTGCATGGTCCGGACGAATGACCGTGGCCGAGAACGCCTGCCGTAACGTGATGACTTCGCCGAGCTTCTTTTCCAGTTCCAGCACCTTGCGCTGGTAAGCGCTCAACTTTTCCGGCGGCGTCTTGCGGGCTTCCTCGGCTTGCTCCTCGAGCACCGGGAGCTTGTCCTGGAACTCTGTAATCGCGTAATAGTGCTGTTTGCGGCGTTCCAGTCCGAGCGTGGCGAGCAAGTCCAGGTGGTCGATGCGGAAGACCTTGTACGCCATCGCCTCGTCGGGACGGGCCAAGAGATCGGCCAACCAACGAATGGCCGGCTGCTTCTTGCCGTTTACGTCGCTGAATTCCAGTTTGCCGGAAAGAATGCGGAGCGTGTTGCGCGCCACGGTATCGAGCGGCTTGACGCGCCCCTGGTGCGCAACCGGCAACTTGCCGAAGGCGTCCAGATCCATCCCGGCGTGCGGCTTGAGCGGCTTCATCGCGTAATAGCTGACGAACATCGCCGCCAACAACACCGCGCCGGTGGCAAACCAACGCTCACGTTTGCCGATCCACGATTCGGCTTGCTCCGCATTCAGACGCCCGCGCCGGACCCTCGCTACTTCTCCAGTGCGCTGCACGGCTTGGTGCATCGACTCGAGGAAAGCCGGACCGGCCGTGCCGCGATCCATGCGATCGAGAAAACGTCCGAGTGTCGACATGAACTGCGCGAACATGCCCGTGAAAACGATCATGCAACTGATGTAGGGGATCATCCAGCCGAAGTTGGAGACCACGCTGAGCGTGGTGTACTCGGCGCCGTCACGCGGATCAAGGTAGTAGCTACTTTGGTAGAACGTCTCGTCCGCGAAGCGGAGCGGTTCGTTCATCTTGATATGCACCTTGGGCCGATCGACGCCGCGCGAGCCGTCGACCAGATGCACGTCGGAGGAGTAGTTCTTCGGCGTGCTGGTGCCGACGTAGTCGTCTTTGCGGACGTCGAGCAATTTCAGCGAATACGGCTTGTACGTACGCAGGTGGCGCAGTTCCAGGTCGTAAGACTTATCAGCGACCGCGGACTTCTCCGAGGCCTTGTTGACGCTGAAGAACAAGCTGACCAGGTGCGTGCCGAGTTCTTGTTTGGACTTCTTGTCGAACAACCGCACATAGGCCGAAGGGTAGTTGATGCCCTTGCCGGTGTCGGTGCCAGAGAGCGGACGCGCGGCGCGGGCGACCAGGTCCTTGCCAAGCCCGGCGGTCGCGAGGTTTGTGTCTTTTTCCGTCGGCTGGTCCAAATTGGTGTTCTCCATGAACTCCACGATCTGGATATCAAACGGCAGCCGCGGGTCTTCGATCCGTCGGTTCTTTTCGGTGAGGAACGATTTGGGAATCGAGACCACGGTATCGCGGTCAGGGTTCGTGCGATCGACGACGGCCAGCTCCACGGTGCGAATGTCGCTCACATAGTGCAGGGTTTCCCCCTCGCGCATGGTGACCTGTCCTTCCACTGCCCAGAAACTGACGACGACTTCGGAGATCATCATCAAGCCGACGCCGCTATGCAGCAGCACGATGCCGGCGCGCTTCTTGAACAGCAAGTAACAGCCGGCGAACAGCACCGTGGCGACGGCTTGCCCTTTCAGTAATTGCCAGAGGATCCGCATGCCGGAATCGTTGAGCCGCGCGGTATCGCCGCGCCAGACGAGCCAAGCGGTCAGCGCGCCGAGTACGAGCGTCGCGACGCCGAGGAGGATGCGTTCCCACCGGCGCGAGGCGTCGAACTGAAACCAGGCGTAGCCCATGGTGACCGAGACCAGCACGAGCGAGCTGACGAAGACGCGCCAGAGAATCGGCCACGGGATGAGCGACGCTTCCAAGATGCCATCGCTGCTGAAGCCACTGGCAATGGCGACAAACAACGACACGACTCCGAGGCCAAGCACCGCCAGTCCGGCGAGCAACCGCGTTCCCTTCGCCTGAACTTTGAAGCGCACCGCGTGGGCGGCGAGTAGATTGATGATCATCGCCACGCCAATCGTCGCGCCGCCTGGAAACAGGAACATCCCGGGAACTTCCTGCAACGTCGGAAAGAACGAGCGCGGAAAAAAGACCTGGCAAGGAATCCAAACGGACCAGGCGCGGAAGTACTTATGCAATACGTCGAGGATATCGAGATTGACCTGAGCCAACGTGCCGGCGAAAACGAGAAAGATCGCCAACAGAAACAACACGATCGTGACCCGCAGCGACGCAAGCGGCGCAAGCAGCATCCGCACGAATTCCAGGGCGGATGTATCGCCGTGCGTGGGCGATGTCGTGCGCGCGGGGATTTCCGTGTATTCGCGAGGCGTGGCAACGTCGGTGGCCATAGTTTATTTCCGATGCGAACTTGATGGCTAAATGGGCAGCGCCGCAAACGACGCTACCGAGCGAACGGCGCGGACATGCCGCCGGTGGATAGTTTGCCGCGCAGATTTGTGACAAGCGCCTGTTCACTGCCAGTGAGCTCGATCGTTTCGAGCTCGCCCTCGGCGCTGCGCATGCTATCTAATGTCGAAGGCCCGAGGCCCAACTGGCCGCGCCAGCGGTTCAGGTTCATAAGCAGGTAACTGTCGGCGTCGCCACCTTGGTTCGGCAACGAGGAGATCGCGAGTTCCAAAGGAACGTCATCGATTTTGAAAGCCAGCGTAGCGAAACGCATCGCCCGCGGTGCGCCTTCGGTCCAGCCCTCCGGTAGCTTCCAAACGGGCGATTGGTCGGGGCCGGTGAAATCAACCGTTTTCAAGAAGTTGACGAACGGCTCGCGCGCCGCGGTCACTGCGGCCTCGGGTCCAGTGAGCTTAAAGAACCAACCTTGTTGCGGACGCAGTACGATGGCGCCCAGCATACGGTCCGGACCCGTGGATGGATCCGTAGTAGCAGCCGGCTCGGTCTCGGCGGAAGCGGGACTCTCGGAGCCAGCGCTGATGGGCGGCTCGGGCCGAGCGGCCTCTTTGGCGACCGTATAGGAAGTGATTTCCTCTTGTTTGCCACAACCGGCGACCAGCGCGGCGATCACCAGCGACAAGGCCGGTAAAAATGGCCCACGATGCATCCGAACACTGCTGTACATGCCCACGATGGAAATTTCCTCAATCAGGGTCGCTTACCACCCCGAAAGGCGATAGGAACGGCGACGTAAAGCCTTGCTGAATAACGGTTTTGCTGGGCGTGCCGGCAATAAGGTGGGAAGCCAGAGGTGGTGGCTCGGCCGGCGACATTCGGGCGACGCTAAGTACTACCCGATTATAGTGACGCGAGCGGCGGAAAGTATACCCAAAGTGCAGCCGCGAAGGCACGATGCGCCTTCGATATGGGATCCCTTTTCACGGCGCAGATACGTGTCGCACAAGGATCACTTCGCAGCGCGAACGATCACGTGCGACTTCGCAATTGTCATTCGGCCAATGTCGTCGCTTCACCGAATCACTGACGACACGCAATTGCCGAGACGCTCAAATGCGTGAATTCATCCGCATGCGACATGCTTAAAGCAACGACTTAGCGATTGCAACGTTCCTCGCGGAATTCGCGCGACCGCTTTGTCAAGAGTTTTAAGTGGAACCGTAAACTGCGCGAATTGCCGGCACGCCTTCGCGGATGCCATGCCCCGAAACGCCAGCTTTGGGCTTGGCATTGCTGATGGAATTCGCGCAGCGCGTGGTTTCACACAAGGAGCGGTGACGCCTTGAAGGACGCGCCGCCTTACGTGGCAAATCGTCGAAAACCCTCGATTTTCAGGGGAAAACGCGATGTTTTCCCCGCGCCACGAGATGAGCGCCCGATACCGTCGCGGAGCGACGCAAGCACCCGCAGCCACAATTTGCTGTGAAGTCCGTCGCTAGAAATGCGAGCGCTCATTCGTCCCCTGCACGCAAGATGCGTTGCAGTAAGCGCTCATCGATGCGGCCGCGAAAGCGCTCGCGATCGTCGATCCAGACGACGGGAACGCACTGGTCATAGCGCGCACGAAGGTCCGGATCGAGATCCACATCGATTGCCGTGACGGGAATGCGATAGCGCGTAAGCAACTCATGCGCCTCGTCACAGAGATGGCAGCCTGCGCGCGTGTAAATCGTCGCCGAGTGTTGCGTCATGCTTTGAGCCCAAGAAGTTTGTTTGCGCCGTGCGCGCGACTCGCTGCGCGCAACGCATCAAGCGTTCGCACGGCGGTGCGAATTCGCGCGCCTTGTAGCCATCATGGCACGAAAAACCAATCCGGCGAGGTCCCGTTTTGGCGCCCCGCCTCGTCCCGGATTGAAATTCGTAAGTCCATTGCAGTAAACAACTTGCGGTGTTCACTTGATTTTGTTTTTGCTGTCGCGCTAGTATGGGAGAGTCGGCTTTGTCAGGCGGCGCTCCGCGGGATGTCGGGGGCCGCAGGGGGCGGTGAAAGCACCCCCAATTTGGATCGGCAGCCCAATCGAGCCTGCCACCCAAGGAATGGATCACAAGGAGTCGGAAAACCAGATCGAGCGGTGTTGTAATGCGTCGGGGTCAACGAAGCGTCGTCTCACAGAAGTCCCACGAAACGCGGCTGGCCTATAACCATAGTTCCGCCCGCGCCAGATCCCCACAACGGGGGGTTCCGTTGAATACCCGGGCGCGCAACAGCCAGCGGAACGCTCAATTGCCGTTCGTGCCGCCCGAAAACTGGTACGAGCCGGTCGGTGAGGCCACCGACTACCGCTTTGTGGTCCAATCGCCCGGTGAGGGCTTTCGGCACATTCTGACGCCGGACGAGGTCCGCGAACGTCTAGCGGACTTGCCGAAGAAGTTCGTGGCCCCCCTGGAGGTGGTGCAGCTTAGCCGGATGACCCGGAAAAAGCAGAGCTTCCCGTGTTACGGGATGCAATGGGGGACCTGCATCTACCTGTATCCGATCGAGGAATCCTTGGTCGAGTACTACCACCGCCCCCCCCGGCCGAGCCAGTATACCGAGGCGATCCTGTACGGAGGCCGCTGGGAGGAGGACGCCGACGGTTGGCGACTGATCTGGACCGAATCGGCGATCAAGGATTTCTATCTGAACAACATCCTGGTGCATGAACTGGGACATTTGCTCGATGAGCGGAACACCAGCTACACCGACCGCGAGCGGTACGCCGAATGGTTCGCCATTCAGTATGGTTACCTGCCCACGCAAGCAGAGCGCCGCCCGTCGCGCCAGTTGGAGCAGCGCCGACGCCACGCCAAGAAGTAGACGGGAAAGCACACTTCCGCCAAGATGGCGTGGACGTTTCGCGGTCATTGCGCCGGATGGTTCTGACGCGAGCCTTCGCTGAGCGTCGAAAGTGAACGGGGCAAACGATGGGTTGGATTCCGCGCTTCGCGTTCGTGTTATCGTGCGCATTCACCTTACTAGTTGAACTGCCTGCGCCCGCCGCGGTGTCGGACGACGTCGCGAAAAAGGCCACGGCGATCGACGAATCGCTGGCCAAGGTGGCCAAGCTCTATCGCGCGAAGAAGTACCGCGATGCGGCGAAGCTCTTCGCCGAGATGGAATCCTCGATCAGCAAGTTGGCGCTCGAGCTCTCTGACGAAGAGCGAACAGAACTTGCCGACCGACTCGCCGGTTGGCGGCGTCGGAGCGAAGCCGCCAAGCGATTGCTTGCGGACCAAAAGACCGGCGGCAACGCCAACACCGGCGTCAGCTTCACAATGGACGTAGCGCCTTTGCTGGTGGCGAATTGTGCGGCTTGCCACATCCGCGAATCACGCGGCGGACTGAGCCTGGCAAACTTCGAGGCGCTTTCCCGCGGCTCGGAGAACGGCACGGTGTTGTTCCCCGGCGACGGGATGGCCAGCAGGCTGTATGAAGTGCTCGATACCGGCGACATGCCGCGTGGCGGCAATCGCTTGCCGGACGAAGTTTTGGCGACAATTCGCACCTGGATTGACCAAGGCGCCAAGTTCGACGGGCCGGATCCCTCCGTGGCCATCGCGGAAATGGCCGCTCCGTCGGGAACGCCGAGTACGACACCTAGCATTGTGAAGCCAACTGGCACGGAAACCATCAGCTTCGGCAGCGATATCGCCGGCATTTTTGTCGAACATTGTTCGGAATGCCACGGCGGCAATAACCCGCGCGCGAATCTGAGTTTCGATACTTTCACGCGGATGTTGGCAGGCAGCGATACCGGCGCATTGTTCGCGCCCAGCAAGCCGATGGAGAGCTTGTTGGTCGGCAAGCTCAAGGGAACCGCCGGCGGAGCGCGGATGCCGATGGGGCGCGATCCGTTGCCGGATGCGACCATCGCGCTGGTCGAGAAATGGATCGCGGAAGGCGCCGCGTTCGATGGATCCGGCGCTGGCGTGCCCACGCGGCAGGTCTGGGAAGCGGCGCTATCCGCGAAACTCAGCGCCGACGAAATCTCCGCAAAGCGCGTCGAGCTGGCCGCCAAGAACTGGAAACTGGCGCTGCCGGACACAACACCGTCGACCGCCGACAGCAAGTCGTTCCACGTGATCGGCAATGCGTCGGAAGTCGTGCTCAAAGAAGTTGCCGCCACGGCGGAATCGCAGCACAACAAAATCGCGCAGGCCTTGCGGATTCCGCGCGGCAAGGAGTGGTTCAAAGGGCGCGTGACGGTCTTCGTCTTTCAGCGACGCGTCGATTACACCGAATTTGCGGAGATGGTGGAGCAACGTGGCGTGCCACAGGAAGTCACAGGGCATTGGCGCCACTCAGGACTTGATCCCTATTTCTGCCTGGTTTTGCCCGCCGAGATGGAAACCGAGAATGCGTTGCGCCCGCCGGTGGCAATTCAACTCGCGGGTCTCGGCGTGGCGGGGTTAGGCGAAATCCCGCCGTGGTTCGGGCATGGCATGGCCCGCGCGATCGCCGCGCGGGTCGAGGGCCGTGATCCCAGCGTGCGGGCCTGGGACGCGCAAGTCGTCGAAGCCGTGGCGGTCGTCCAGAACGTGGAGTTGTTCTTACGATCCGACGCCTCGTCCGGGCTGAATGCAACGGCGTCGTACGGCATCTGCAAAACGATTCTGGAGGACGGCCGGCGCTATGGGCGTTTGATCACGGCGCTGCGGGAGGGAACCTCGTTCAATGACGCCGTGACCAAGATCTACGGCGCTGATCCTCAGTCGCTCGTCGAACAATGGGCGGCCGATCAAGTAGCCAACCGATAGCGGTCCTTTTCTCTCTATCGCCCAGCGCTCAAACTGCGCAGTTTCCGGCGCTTCGCTCAACGACGTAGCTTCGTCCGACGCATCCCCAAACCTCCAGTTGTTTTGGGTAAAGCGGGCTGAGATTTCCGATTTCCCAGAATTTGGCGGATATTCCTACTGTAGCGATTCGGGGAGGTCGATTAACCCTCTGACAAAATTCCGTCTCCTCGTTGAGCAGAGCTACCGGTCATGGTTGTCCACCGTCCCCCGCGACTGGGAAAGCGCCCCTTGGAACACAGCATGGTACGTTGCGCGCTGATTTGGCTGGCTGTCGCGGTAACCTTGGCGGCGGCGCCGGCTGCCGGGCAATCCACAAGGGGACGCACCGTGAAGAAGGCGCCGCCGGGCAGGCCGCGGTTGGCGCGGACCATGCGGCAGGAGACTCCTACGCCGAGCGGACCGGAAGTGCCGCCAGGCACCGATCAGCCCTACGACGAGTTCGATCAGTCGGCGCCAATCGCCGATCCCGTCATGCCGTTCGATCAAGCGATGCCGGACGACATGCCGCCATCGACTGGCGGCGCAACCGCGCCGGCGGCCCCTCCGATGACGCTCCGTCAGCCGGAGCCCGAGGAGGAACTGTACGAGCCGTTCGCGCCCCAGGTGGCGATGGATGAATATGAGGCGGCGATGACGATGCCGCCGAACGATTTCTCGAAGGGCGCCATCTCGCAATACTCGGGGCCGCGCGACTGGTACGCGGACTTCAGCTTCGGTATGTACACCCGTTCGCGCACCGACCGCGTGAACTACGCGTTCAATACGGTCGCGTCGAGCGGTCAATTGTTCTTCGTGCCGATCTTCGGCACGGAGGACTTCGACTATTCGTTCGAAGCAGCCGGCCGCGCCACGATCGGTCGCGGCCTGTGGGTCGACGCCAAGCAACGCGACCATTCGTTGGAGTTCACCTACGTCGGGACGAACGACTGGAACGAAAACTGGGTGCTGGATCGCGCGGGCGGCACGCCGCTGGTCAGCGGCTTCGACGTCAACGGCCCGTCGACGCCCTTCGACCAAGCGGACCGCTACACCGTCGATACTACGTCGGACATGCAAAGCTTCGAACTTAACTACATGATCCGCCGCCGCCTGGAGCGCGACCGCCTGGTGTACGCGCCGACGGGCGTATGGCGGCGCGAAGCGTATCCCGGCTGGCGGCCGGCGCTGGGCTTTGGCGTGCGGTACGTTTCGTTTGACGACGCCTTCGTCTTTCACAGCGAGACCACGACCGGCGCCAACCGCGCCAACGGCGAATATCGCATCACCGATCGCAACAACATGGTCGGTGCGCAACTCAAAGGCGAATTGATGTACCAGACGTGGCGCTACTCGATGGGCGTTCGCGGCGGCGCCGCCGCCTGTGTCAACTCGCAAGAAGTACATGCGTTCCTGGCCGCCGAGACGACTTCCAACGCGGTGGCCGATATCTCGCCGCGTTCGCTGAGCATCAACGAGCAGGACGCGGGCGTGATCGGCGAGTTGGGCTTAATCATGAACTATCGCATGACCGACCGGCTGACGTTGCACGCGGGATACGACTTCTACTGGCTCGGCGGCATGTCGCTGGCGCCGGAGCAGATGACGTACAACACCAACGTGCCGGCGCATCTGATCAACTCCAGCTTCGTCCTCATTCAAGGCGGCACGCTGGGCTTCGAACTGAGCTGGTAGGCTTCGATGGGCCGCGAATCGATGCGATAATACGTCGTCGCGTGTGCGATGAAGCTCACACTACCCGGGGCGTGTTGTCACTGAGTGGTCTTGGCGGTTGAAGGCCACGTGGAGCCAATCGCCGAGCTTACCGGCCTTGTTCTTGGGGCGGAACTTCCAGTCAATCGACTCGAAGTTCAGTTTGAACGACTCTTCCGGGTCCGAACCGTCGTCGACTTCAACGCCGTGCTCGGCGATGTAGACGTTTTTCAACTCGCATTTCAGATAGACTTCCTTCTCGTCTTCGCGAGTGAAGGCGAAGTTCACCGCCGAGAGCAGGTGCCCCTCGCTGACGAAGGCATAGAGAAACATCGACGAGCGGTCGAAGATCTTCTTGAATTCCAGCTCGTTCACTTCGGCCCGATTCGTTTGGCGCGCGCGCCCTTTCTCGAACTTCGTGATTTCCAGCGTCACGTTCTGGCTGATGCTCTTAACGGGAATCCAACCGCGTTGCGGATCGTCCGCCCAGGAAGGAATCTCGGGGAATTGGACGAAGGAGGGCATGGAGGGAGAGGTAGTAGGTGAAGTAGGTAGTAGGTGAAGTAGGTAGTAGGTGAAGTAGGTAGTAGATGAAGTAGGTAGTAGGTGAAGTAGTTAGTAGGCGGAGTAGGCCGTGAATGCGAACTACTTCACCTACTAACTACTCCACCTACCTTCACCTACTTCCTCTACACGATCTCATACGCGAACTTGCCGTCCGTATCGACGTTCACTTTCACGCTGGCGATGGTCTTGCCTTCTGCCATGCGGGAGAGGAATTCGGATGACATTTCCGGCAGGAGCGTGTGGTTGATGATGTGGTCGATGTTGCGGGCGCCGGTTTCCACTTCGGTGCAGCGCGAGGCGATCGTCGTCACGACTTCCGGCGCATATTCGAAGGTGGCCTTGTAGTTCTCTTTCACCCGCCGGCTGACAAGGCCCAGCTTGAGCTTGATGATGTTCTTCAAGACTTCGTCGCCCAGCGGGAAATAGGGGACGACGTTGAGACGCCCCAAGAATGCCGGCTTGAAGACCTTGAGCAACTCCGGCTGCAGCGCGAGCTTCAGCGCCGCGGCGTCCGGGAACGTGTCCGGATCGGCGCAGAGCCGCATCACGGTGTCGCTGGCGGCATTTGAAGTCATCAAGATGACCGTGTTCTTGAAGTCGATGTCGCGCCCTTCGCCGTCGCGGAGCGTGCCCTTGTCGAACACCTGATAGAAGATTTCCTGCACGCCGGGGTGCGATTTTTCCAGCTCGTCCAGGAGCAGCACGCTGTATGGCCGACGTCGGACCGCTTCGGTGAGCACGCCGCCTTCGCCGTAACCGACGTAGCCCGGAGGCGAACCCATCAGCAGCGAGACTTTGTGCTCTTCCTTGAACTCCGACATGTTGATGACGGTCATGTTCTGTTCGCCGCCATAGAGCAAGTCGGACAATGCGATCGCCGTTTCTGTTTTTCCGACGCCGCTCGGGCCGACGAGCATGAACACGCCGATCGGGCGGCGCGGGTCGGTCATGCCGGCACGTGAGGTGCGAATCGCTTCGGCAATCGCTTCCAAGGCGTGGGATTGCCCGACGATCCGCTCTTCCAGCTTTTGCTTGAGATTCAACACGGTTTGAATCTCGTCGGACATCATTCGGCCGACCGGGACGCCGGTCCAACTGGAGACGACGTCGGCAATGGCCTGGCTGTCGACGCAAACTTGCATCAACGGTTCTTCGCCTTGGAGTTTTTCCAACTCTTCGGTGAGCCCATCCAGTTCCGCCCGCATCTTGACTCGCTGTTCGGGCGTGAGGGTGGTTTTCGGATCGACCGGTTCGCCGTTCGCGGGGCGTTTTTCCAACTGAGCGCGGATCTCGCGAATTTTGCCGACCAACTCCTTTTCTTTGGTCCAGCGTTCCTCGAGCGCGGTCAGCGACGCCTCAGAGGTTTTCTTCTCGTCGCGCAGTTCGGTCAGCCGATCGTCGTGGCCGCCGTCGGTTTCATTTTCGCGTTCGAGGATGTCGATCGTCGTCGCCAGCGCGGCGATACGGCGGATGTTGTCCTCGACCAGCGGCGGCGTCGCGCTCTGGCGAATCGCCACGCGGCTGCACGCGGTGTCGAGCAGGCTCACCGATTTATCCGGCAGTTGGCGGCCGGAGATGTAACGGTGGGACAGCTTGACCGCGTCAACCACGGCCGCGTCGAGCACGCGCACGTTGTAATGTTTTTCGAGCGCGTGGACGAAGCCGCGCATCATCTCGATCGCAGCAGCTTCGATCGGTTCTTCGACTTTGACGACTTGAAAGCGCCGCGCCAGTGCCGGGTCCTTTTCGAAGTATTTCTTGTATTCCGCCCAGGTCGTGGCGGCGATCGTGCGCAACTCGCCGCGGGCGAGCGCTGGCTTGAGCAGGTTGGCGGCGTCGTTCTGACCGGCGGCGCCACCAGCGCCGATCATTGTGTGCGCCTCGTCGATGAACAAGATGATCGGTTTCGGCGATTTCTTCACCTCGTCGATCACGCTCTTCAAGCGGTTTTCGAATTCACCCTTTACCCCGGCGCCGGCTTGTAACAGGCCGAGGTCGAGCGTCTTG
The DNA here is from genome assembly GCA_034440135.1 of Planctomycetia bacterium. Lineage (NCBI taxonomy): Bacteria > Pseudomonadati > Planctomycetota > Planctomycetia > Planctomycetia bacterium. The sequence continues at coordinate 10,666 of JAWXBP010000189.1, read as the reverse complement.
AGCGCGACGCCTTTCAGCGGATCTGGCACGTCGCCGGCCGCGATGCGGAGGGCGAAGCCTTCGACGACGGCCGTTTTGCCGACCCCGGCCTCGCCGGTGAGGATCGGGTTGTTCTGGCGACGGCGGGTGAGGATGTCGATGATCTGGCGGATTTCCGGATCGCGCCCCAGCACCGGGTCGATCTTGCCGGCGCGGGCCTGCGCGGTGAGATCGGTCGTGAATTGATCCAGCGACGGCGTCTGCGAACTAGGCATCGGCGCGCCAGGCTGTCCGGGAGAAGCCGGCGCATCGCCAGAACCACCGGCAACCGCGGTTTGCTGTTCTTCGGCGCTTCCGGCGACCAGGGCGGGAAGGTCGTTTTCCAGTTGCGCGGCCGGAATCTTCGCCAGTTCGGGCACGAGCGTCCGTACGCGGCTCGACAGGGTCTTGTCGGTCAGGAGTGCCGTCAGCAAGGCTCCGGAGCGGATCTGGCCGGCGCCGTATTTCAGGCTTGCCAGCACCCAGGCTTCGCGCATCAGGTCGACGATCTCGGGCGACAGCTCCGGCGCCCGGGCGTTGCCGGTTTTGAGGCCGTCGAGGACCTTGGTCATCTCGCGGTTGAGCCGGGCGGGGTCGATTTCGTAATGGCGGAGAATGCGTGGGAGGTCGGTGTCTGCCGGTTCGAGCAACTTCATGAACCAGTGCTCGACTTCGACGTTGTAATTGGTCCGCGAAAGACACAGCCCCGCCGAGCTTTCGAGCGCCCGACGGCAGGTTTGGTTGAGCTTTCCAACCAGCGACTTGAGATTCAGCGAGGCCATGAGATGGGTTATCCGCTCGAGCGCAAAGGAACCGAAGAACCGCGAACACCGCGGCGCAGGGATAATATGATGCCTGCCCCCCGGCTGGGCAAGCGGCTGGGCGTTACCGGAGGAACTGGATTCGAAACGCGGGGCTGGGCGCTTTTTTGGCGGCCTTTGTTCCGATACGCATTGCACCTCGCGCGCGGGGTGCATTTACTTTGCGGCCCATGAATCGCGTGGGCCGCAAACTGGTGCGGCCCACGCTTTTCTGTGCGTGACGGCATTTCCGCCTGACTATTTGGTCGATGCGGCTGACGGCTCCTGATTCAAGAACGGCAGCACGTCCGTGTGGTGGCCGATCATCTTCCACTCCCCAGCTTCCTTGCGGAAAATGTTCGTGGCCCGGATCGACACCTGCAGCGGCTTGCCCTGGGCATCCAGATTGTGGCCTACCTCGCGACACTGCACGATCGACAGTTCGCTGCCAAGAATGACGTGCGTTTCTTCGGGCAGCACTTCTCCGCCGAGCTTCAAGGCGGCTTGCGACTCCCACACTTCGCCAATCTGCTCCCAGCCGACCAAGATTCCGCCGGTTGGTCCCATGTACGTCACGTCATCCGCATGCGACCAGACTTGGCTCATCGGCGTCGCATCGCCCGTAAACATCGCGTTCAGACTGGAGTAGAACTGGTGGTTCGCCTCTTTGACGTCCTGTTCGTCTGCGGCGGATTCAATGGGGCGGGCCGCCCAGCAAGGCAGTGACAACGTGAGCAACAGAGCGGCCGACAGAATCCATTTGGAAGTGTGCATGAAAGGTAACCTCGCGTAAGGAATGGGTGCGACGAAGGGCGCCGCGAGCCGCCGTTGCGGCGACTATGCGTCGTACGCCGTCCGGCAGGAATCTCCTGCTGAGCGGACAATTCAACGCCTGCGGCCGCTCAAGGGTAGCTCCCAATTCAGGCGATAGCCGTGCCGGAGGATCGCCTCATATCGACGTGATCGCACTGCACTGCATCCCGCTTGGACTCCCCCCGCTGCCGCGTCGCGCTGGTGGGGTCGAGTCCGTGGCGATGAGACTGCTGAGGCGTTTACTGCGATTGCACCACATCGTGGGTGCGGTAGATCGGCAGATGCCGGTAGTAGACTTCTAGCATGTAGATCGAGAGGCAGGTCACGTAGAGGCGGCCGCCTTCGCCGCGTTGGGTGTTCGCCCATCTGTCGGGGTGCTCGCCGTCGGGGTCCCAACTGCCGGTTTCGCGGCCCGAGCGGACTTGTTTGGCGGGCACTTCCTGGCGCATCACATTGTTCCATTCGTCCCAATACTTGCCTTCCATGTGATGCAGGGTCTGCGTGGCGTAGTACCAGTAATACACGTCGCGATCGTGGTAGTTGATGCGGTTGCGGAGCAGGTAGTCCGCGCCGGCGACGAGGCGCTCGTCGGTTTGCGGCCAGCCGAGATATTGCCGGCAGAGCAGCGCTTCGGCCGTCATGACGAGATCGGGATCGTGGCCTGGCTGATAGGCGTACTTCACGCCTCCCTCGCGTTCGGCCTTGTCGAGATAAGACGAGATCTTGCTGAGCGTGGGGCTCGGCACGTCGAGCCCGGCCATGAGCGCGCTTTGCAGGGCCATCACCGCCCAGCCGGTGACGGAGGTATCGCTGTCGCTGCGCGGGCGATAGCGCCAGCCGCCGAGTTCATGTTGCGCACCGACGAGGTAGTTAATCGCCCGCTGCGCCGGTTCTTTGAGCTCCGGGTCTTTGGTCATGCCGTAGAGTTCGCAGATGGCAATCGTGGCCTGCGAATGCGAGTAGAGCCAATCGTGCTCGCGCTCGCCTTGCCAGAAATTGCCTTCGTCGTCTTGCATGGCGACGAGGGCTTCCACGGCCTTGGTCATCACCTGTTTGTGTTCGCCAGTTTGATGCGTGTGGCCGTCCCCTTGGAAGGCGAGCATGGCCATGGCGGTGGCGGCGGCGATGCATTCGCCCTTGGCGCCGGCAGTGTAGGGACCGGTGAGGCTCCAGGTTCCGTCGGAGCGCTGTTGCCGCGCGAGCCAAGTGAGTCCGAGATCGACGGCGTCGGCCGTGAGCTTGGTGCCGCCGTATTTGCGCATCAGGCCTTCGCGCATGCCTTGGCTGCGGCCGCTCAGCGCCAAGCCGATTTGCGGCGACGTGAGTTGGCTGCTGACCGAATTCCCGTCCAGCGAGACATCTAGCTGCGGCGGCGCGGCGAAGGGATCGTCGACGGTTGCGTCATCGCCGGATAGTACGACTCCTTCCACGACCGGGCCGTCGCGGTCTTTGGACATCGACGGGTCGTCGAGCTGGCTGCCGAGTTGTTCCGACCAAACCACGTCGAGGTCGACCGGCGCCTGTTCGCGCGTGGCGTACCACGAAAGGCCGAGTAGAATGATCGCCACTAAGTGGACGACGGCGCTGATCAGCCAGGGAGGCGCGTTTTCGATCGCTTGTTCGCGCAGGTCCGGTTCGTGCTCGTTGGCCGAATCGTCTCCGGATTTGCGCGCGGGGCCACCCTGATCCCGCGTTTTGGCGGCGTTCGAACGCGGATTGTTCCCCGCAATGGCCATAGCCGTCCGCCTCGTTCCGTATGGGGCATCTTAACCCTGGAACTGCGGCCCGACAAGCAAAAGGCCGGACGTGGACAATGGTTATGACGATCGCAACGCAGATGACGGTCGGCCGGCAAATTGCCTGGAAACGGCGACGCGTTGGCAGCGAACGGAATGTCGTTCCGGTCTCTACGAGGCCCCTGCGAGTCCCGAAATTTCCAGCGCGCTCCCCTGGACTTGCGGGTAACAGCGGATAAACTTCAAGGCCCGGAGCGATTGGCTGTATGCCCGTCGTTTCCGGCGCCCAACTTGACGCGGGGTGGAGCAGCCCGGTAGCTCGCGAGGCTCATAACCTCGAGGTCGCAGGTTCGAATCCTGTCCCCGCCACTTGAATTTGCGGTAGTGAAATCCGCCTACCGCAGGGTTATACGCAAAGCCGACGTCGCGAGACGTCGGCTTTTTGCGTTGTAGGGCCAGTTGTGACAAGAGCTTGCGGCGTAAAGGCCGCAAGCATTGCGTCTCTGCCCTCGCTCGGCGAGACATCTACCGTCTGCGATCTTGGCGCAGAATTGGAACACTTTGGCGAAAACCCGCGGTTGATTCTAGCTCTCGTCTCTCCCTGGGTTGACGGACGGTTCGGTCCGCTTGGGCGCGAGCAACCGCTATGTCTACTTGAGCATCAGGCCGAGTGGGTTTTTGAAGAGCGCGTGGGAATCCGCTCGTGTCGCTTGTGCGGCCGGCCGTTCCTGCTTTTCGCGGAAGCCGCGCGCCGTACAACCGCGCTTCCTTCACCAGCCGGTTCGTCAGACTGCAATTCGTCGGCAAGCAGCACAGCAAGCTTTGGCCGCCGTAACCGTACGCCGACTGGCGAAGGCCCAGCCGGTCGTGACGGTTGTCAAGCTGGCGAAAGTCGGGGCGGTCATCGTTGCGAACAGCCCTTGCCACAATGCCCCAAAAACTGGGTGCACGTTCCACCGTGAGCCTCCTTGCTCGATGGCTTGAGAGTGATGTCCCAAGCATTCTGGCGGAGGCTCGCACCATTTATGCAGACCAGTCTTTAGCAACCCCAAAACGGCAAAAGTCGAATTTAGTGAAAGGGGACGAAATCGGCGATCACTCGAGCGGCAGGCGGTCCCAGACGGTCTGGTACGCGCCGATTTCCTCGAAATACGTGATCATCCGCGCGAAAAACGGGGCGCTGGAGAGCGTTGCGCTGTCGCCAATCACGATGAGTGTGCGCCGCGCCCGCGTGAGCGCCACGTTCATCCGGCGGACGTCCGAGAGGAAGCCGATCTCGCCGCGCGCGTTGGAACGCACCAGCGAAATCACCACCGCTTCCTTTTCGCGACCTTGAAAGCCGTCGACGCTGTCGATCTCCAGCCCCGGTACTTGGATCAAATTCCGCAGCAGCTTGCCTTGCGCGGAATAAGGGGCGATCACCGCGATATCCTGCGGCCGGACGCCAGACGCAAGCAGCGCGAGGACTTCGCTTCGCACTAGCTCCGCTTCCTGCGGATTGAGTTTGCTGTCGCCGTCGGGCTCGAGTTCTTCGTCGTAGCCGGCGCCGGCGGTGTCGATGAAATCGATCACGCGTTCCGTGAGCGGCGTCGATTGAACGTCTGGCAGGTCGCAGAGCCGGTGACTTACCACCGACTCGTGCGCCACGAGCGTATCGTCGTAAAACTCCCGCGAGGAGAACTCCATGATCTGGGCGTGCATGCGGTACTGCACTTCCAAGCGGCGCGAAACGGTCTCGCCGTACATCGCTACGATGCGTTCGAAGAGGCTGACGCCGAATCCCTCCTCGGCCGCTTGCGGGCTGAGAATCGTCGGCGGCAACTGGCGATGATCGCCGGCCAGCACGATGCGCTCCGCGCGCAGAATCGGAATCCAGCAGCCAGGCTCAGTGCTTTGGCAAGCTTCGTCGATGACCACGAGGTCGAAGCGACGATTGCCGAGCAACTCCGCGTCCAGGCCCGTCGTCGTGGCGCAAAGCACGTCGGCCGTATCGAGAATATGTCGCACCGCTTGGGCTTCCAGTCGCCGCGCGTCCGCGAGCAAGCTGCGGGCTTCCTCGCGGATACCGCGCTTCTCGCCGCGCTGCGGTTTCGAGCGGCGATGATGATCGGCCTTGCGAAACATCGCCACGGCGTCTTTAACGAGCCGCCGCGCGACTTTGACGTCCGGATGCTCTTCGACCATCAGGTCTAACGTGTGGGCACGCAACTCGGGCAATACCCGCGCGGGATGACCCAAACGAACCGCCAGTTCGTCGCAGGCCAGCAGGCGTTGAAACAAATTGTCGACGCCCATGTTGCTCGGCGCGCAGGCCAGCACTTTCTGTCCGGCGCGGATCGCGTGGCGGATGACTTCCACGATGGTTGTCGTCTTGCCGGTGCCGGGTGGACCATGTATCAGCGCCAAGTCCCGCGCCGAGACGGCCAGTCGCACCGCATCGCGTTGCGTTGCGTTGAGGTTTTCATCCAGCGTCGGCAGTGCGCGGAACGGCGAAAAACTCGGCGGCTTTTCACCGAGTAGAATCGCGCGGAGCGCCGCGGTGCGATTCCCGGCGGCCATCGCCGCTTGTTGGAGCGCCGCGCGCTGCCGGTGCATGGCGATCTCGTCGAACGCCAGATCGAGTCGCCAAGTGGCGTGATCTTCCAGATCGTCCGGCATGGAACTGAGCGCAACTTGCACCTGGTCCGGCCGGCGCTCGCTGATCACGCCGCGATACCCGCCGCCCGTCGTTTTCGCGCCTGGGGACAATATGACGGGGCTGCCCACGTCGAGTCGCGTCCAAGGCAGCGGTGAGCGGCGGCGCTTCACCAATCGCACGAGGTAGCGCCCGCCCAGTCCAGCGTCCTCATCGGCGATCACCAAATCGACGAGGCTATTGCCGCTTTCTTCGGCCTCGGCAGGAGTCAGGCGGCGGCTGCGCTCCAAAATCCGCGCCGCCTCGGCATCGCTCTCCAACTCCAACAGCCGACGCAACCTGGAAAAATGGTCTTCGGCCATGGGGAGGAGTTAGCCCGCGAAACACGCGAAACACACGAAAGTGGAAGGGGAAATGTTTAGTTTGTCGTCTGTTAAAAGGCGTTTTTGAGCATTCGTCAACTTCAGCCGATGTCGGTGGCTACGGGGCGTCGTTACTTCAACGACCAAGGATTTCCCAAACATTGATTCGCCCACGCCACTCTCCTCTTCTGCGTGTTTCGCGGGCAATCATTCACCTGCGCGGTGCTCCGGAAAATCCTTCTCGTAGCGTTCCAGCAACTTTGGCACGTCGGCGTCGACTACATAGAGCTTGCCGCGGATTTCTTTACGTTCGCCCGGTGGCAGGCCGCCCAGGCGAAAATCTGCGTGGACGCAAACGATCACGCCTTGGAACAATTCCTGATACGGCTCGAAGGACGTGGCCATAATCGTCTTGCCGTCGGCCGAGTAGCAACCGATCAGGCCGTTCGAGGGAACGACATCGCTCAACGGGCGCGGGTTCACGTCGTCGCGTGGTACCTTGCGCGGACACCAGACCTGGCCGGGGATATAGCGCGCCTTCGCGGCCCAAGGCTCGAACGGAAATCGCGTCAACTGGCCGTCGACGAACACAAAGCAGTTGGGCAAATAGTCCTCTTGCCTGCGTCCGGTAAAACGATCGACCCGAATGCACGGCTGCGCCCAATGCACTTCGGAGCGCCGATCCGTCGGGTTGTGCGCCCGCAGCCGGAAATCAATCTCATCGCCGTTGGCGGTGATGCGATGTTCGACCGTCACGCCGTCGGAGATCGTACAGCGCAGGTCGATGGTTTGCTGATCGTCGGAGGCCGCGATCAATTCCGTACGATGCGGCACGACCGTCGCGTTCCAATCGCGATCGGTGGAGCCGGCGCGGCAGTATGCTTCGAGGTACAGAATCTTGATCTCATCGCCGGGCAGGTCCTCGCCGTGGATCGTGAGATAATTGTCCGCCCACGCGATGCGAAGGCCGCCTGCTTCCGCCGCGTGAAGCTGTGCCGGGGGCTTGATCGCCCCCCACAGCGCCAGCAGCACGAGCGCGCCGCGAAGTGTGCCGATGGATCTCTTGCCTGGGATGGTCATCGGTTACTTCGGCGCGATCGTGCAGACGATGCGTTTGCCTTGCTCGGAAGGGTGCGTCTCGACCTTGCCGACGTCTTCCAACGACTTGATGAACTGGTCGACGACGCGCCGGCCTTCTTCCTTGTGCGCGAGCTCGCGGCCGCGGAACACCACCGACAGGATCACCTTGTCTTTGTGTTCCAGGAACTCCCGGGCATGCTTGACCTTGGTCTCGATGTCGTGTTCGCCGGTCTTGGGGCGAACGCGAATTTCCTTCATCTTGACCTGGTGCCCGTGGCTCTTGTGTTCCCGCTTTTTCTTCTGGTATTTGAATTTGCCGAAATCCATGATGCGGCAAACGGGCGGGCGCTCGTTCGGCGCCACTTCGACGAGGTCCAAGCCGGCTTCGCGCGCCGCATTGAGAGCCTGATCGGTCGGCATGACCCCTAATAATTCTCCGGTATCCGAAACGACGCGAACGGGCGAAATACGAATCTGCTCGTTCACGCGCTGCTGCTGAGCTCGTTCGATGGCAAAACTCCTTGTGATGGGAAGGGGACAGGAAGTAGGAAGTAGGAAGTAGGAAGTAGGAAGTAGGAAGTGGGTGGAGTAGGGAGTAGGTGAAGTAGGCGGAGTAGTGCCGGCCCTTCACTTTGTCATCTTGATGCGTCCGGAACGGGGAGTCAACGAACTCCGTTCACATCCCCGCTGAAAACTGAACACTGAAAACTTCAGACTCAATACTCATTCGCCTTGCCGTCGTCGGTGATGGCCGCCGCCACGGTGGGCGCGGCAACCTGGCGAATCGTCTTCTCGCGCACTTCGGTCAGCAAGCGTTCGATCGCGGCGTCGATTTTCATTGCGCCCAGGTCGCCGTCGATCCGATCGCGGACGGCGACTTCGCCGTTCTCCGCTTCGCGGCCGCCGACGACCAACATGTATGGGATGTGCTGCAACTGGGCGTCGCGAATCTTCGCGCCGATCTTTTCTGGTCGGTAGTCGCCGGTCACGCGGAGGCCGGCCGCGCGAAGCTTGCACTCCAAGTCGCGGGCGTAGTCCTCGAACTTCTGGCTGACGACCAGCACGCGGACTTGTTCCGGCGCGAGCCAGAGCGGGAACACGCCAGCGAAGTGTTCAATCAACACGCCGACGAAGCGCTCCAGGGAGCCGAACGGGGCGCGGTGGATCATCACCGGACGGTGCGCCGTGTTGTCCGAGCCGATATATTCCAGCGCGAAGCGCTCGGCGCTCGGCAGGTTGTAGTCGAGTTGCACGGTACCAAGCTGCCACTCGCGGCCGATGCAGTCGGCGACGACGAAGTCGACCTTCGGCCCATAGAACGCCGCGTCGCCGCGTTCGATTGACATGCCGGGCAGGTCGAGCCCTCCGCAGACCTTGAGGATCGCGTTCTCGGCCCGTTCCCAAGCCTCGGCGCTGCCGACATATTTGTCGCTGTCCGGATCGCGGAAGCCGAGCCGCACGCGGTACTGGTTCATGCCCAGCGCTTGCAACACGGTGCGGGTCATCTCGATGCAACTACGGAACTCGCCGGCGACTTGCTCTTCGGTGCAGAAGATGTGCGCGTCGTCTTGCGTGAAACCGCGCACGCGGGTCATGCCGTTCAGCTCGCCCGATTGCTCGTAGCGGTAGACGGTGCCGAACTCCGCCAGGCGGACCGGCAGGTCGCGATAGCTGCGCGGCTTCGCTTTGTAGATCATGATGTGATGAGGGCAATTCATCGGCTTGAGCAGATAACGCTCGCCCTCTTCCATCTCGATCGGCTTGAACTGGCTGTCCGAGTAGTACGGGAAATGGCCGGAAATCTGGTACAATTCCACGCGGCCAATGTTCGGCGTGTAGACGGTTTCGTAGCCGCGCTTGAGCAACTCCTCGCGAACGAATTTTTCCAACTCGCCGCGAATGATCGCGCCTTTCGGCAGCCAGAGGATCAGCCCGGAGCCGACCAACGGGTTGATCGTGAACAGTTCGAGTTGCTTGCCCAGCACACGGTGATCGCGGCGCTTGGCTTCTTCCAAGTGTACGAGCCGCGCTTCCAACTCTTGTTTGGAGAAGAACGCCGTGGCGTAAAGCCGTTGCAACTGCTGCCGCGTCGAGTCCCCTTTCCAGTAGGCGCCGGCCACTGAGAGCAACTTGAACGCGCCGATCGCGCCGGCGCTCGGGATATGGCGTCCGCGGCAGAGATCGAGGAACTCGCCTTGCCGGTAGAACGACAGCCGCTGTTCTTCGGCGAGCCCCGTTTCGATGTGTTCGACCTTGAGCGCCTGCTTCAACTCGCGACACATCGACATCGCTTCGCCGCGCGGCACGTCGATTCGTTCGAACGGCTCGTCTTCCTTGATGAGCTTCGCCATCTCGGCTTCGATCGCCGGGAAGTCGGCCTCGCTCAGTTTGTGCGGCAGATCGAAGTCGTAGTAAAAGCCGTTTTCAATGGTCGGCCCGAAGGCCAACTGCACGCCGTCGTAGAGCCGCATCACGGCCCGGGCCATCACATGCGCGCAGGAATGGCGCATGATCGCCAGGGCTTCGGGGTCTTTCTTGGTCAGCAGCCGGAGCGTGTGTTCGCCGTCGCCGGGAAACGGAGTCACGCTGTCCACGGTGGCGCCGTCTACCACCGCCGCGAGTGTCGCCTTGGCCAGACCGGGGCCGATTTCCGCCGCAACATCAATCGGGCGCACGTGACGCGCGTACTCGCGGACGCTCCCGTCCGGCAGCTTGATCTTCACCATGTCGGTCTAGCAAAACTCCCTGGAGCGGCCCTGCGAGCAGGCGTGGGCAGGGCCAGCGCACGGAATACCGCAGAATGCACGCAAAGTATAGATTTTAATGGGTTTCCGGCAAGTGGAGGCGGGCAGCGGGCAATCGAAGCAGCCGTCCACGTCGAAGCCCAGGGATGGCCCTCAAAACCGTCGGCGGCAGCCAAGCTGCGGGAGGCCTTCCCTGGGCTTATTTGCGCAATGCGCGGAAAATTCCCCGCAGTCGCCGCAGCCCCCGAAAATGAAAAAGCTCCCCCAGGTTCCTTGAATTACGAGCTATGGTTGGTATGTTTTGCGGCAGGACCGCAACAGGTGACCAGTCCTATTCCATGGGGAGCAAGAGAGTTATGACAAATTTGCTGAGCAAGAAATGGTTGCTTGGCGCGGTGGTAGCCGTCCTGAGTTGGGCGAACGCCGCGGCCGACGTCAACGCCGGATGGTGGCATCGCCACTCCGGGTCCTCGGGCGG
>JAWXBP010000188.1 GCA_034440135.1 Planctomycetia bacterium | reverse complement strand
TGCTAGTTCTCGCTGGCGTTTCATCGCCAAGCAAGTCGCCATGCCGAGCGCCACGACACCATGTGCTACCAACGTGAAGAATGCGAAGTGATGTCCTAAACAGAAAAGACCGGCAACCGTCCCATAGGCGGTCCACCACCATGCGTTCCCGGGCGATGGCTGCACAAGCTCGCCTTTTGCAACTTTTCGGCTTTGTCGCAGCGCTCGAAGCAACAGCCACGTGGCGCACAGTCCCGCCAGTTCCGCCAACGGATAGGGCCGTGCGATGCGGCTGTGCGTGATTTGCACCGCGTTTACGCTCATCAGCATTGCGGCCAATGCGGCGCCCCGCGAGGCGCGCGGATGAAATCGGCATGCTTCCTTCACGATGAAGTACATCACTGGGATGCAGATCAGTCCGGCCAAGATGCTCGGGGCGCGCAACGCCCAGGGGGCGTCGCCGAACATCGCCATCCACGCCTTGAGCATCACAAAGTGCAACGGCGGCAACGTATCGGCCCCCACGCGTTGCAGCATCTCCGTGAATGGCAGCCGGCAGACGCGCCAGGTAAATGATTCATCGGAGTAGAGGAAAACGAGGTCAATTTGCCAGAGGCGCGCGGCGATCCCGACGACCACCGCCGCGACACAGGCGCCGACGGCGATCTCACTTCTCAGGCGCGATGCGGTCGCGTTGCGCAGCGGTGACAACGGGCGCTCGCACAGGACTACAGGTGCTGCGATGCAAGTATTCATGAAGCGATTCGGCGGCGAAATGCCAGAAGTGCTACGATCGCGATCAGTGACGCGAAAACCGCCCATGGCATTCCAAAGTGTGGCAGGGCGGCATTCGGCGAGAGCGGCAGCAGCTCGCCAGCGTCATTCACAATGAAACGCGCGTCCTTCAAGAGATCGAACACGGGCGTGCCTGGCGGAAATCCGATGTCCAAATCCCCATCCGTCAGCGGCACATTTAGGGCAATTTCCGTAATCACGTTTTCCTTGACGCGTTCGACACGTCCGTCGACATCGAGTGAGACCAGCGTCCAGAACGCCGGAATCGCGCCGATGCCCTCGGCGTCCGTCCAGCCGACATCCGCCGCAAGTCGAATGGAGTCATCTTTTCGTCGTAACTCGAACTTCAACAGTTTCCCTGGTTTCGCTTCGGAAACCCAAAAGCGGCTGCCTTGCGGCGATGGCAGTCCTTGTTGCGCGACCTCATAGCATCTTCCCTCGGCGTCGTCCTTGCTTGCAATGCGTTCGATCGGCCCGCAGTCGGTCCAACTCGAAATGCGCGCGTCCAAAGGGGATAGCAGGATTCCCAGCGGCAAACAGTCCAAACTACTCAAATACGAAACTTCGTCGGCCGGACTAACGATGCCGGCATACGGATGAACGCCCGGGCCACTCGATGTCGTAAAGTATTTCACTTTGTCGAGTCCATACGCATAGGCGTGATGCGCGTCGATCGGCTGTTCAGAGCCGGCGTGCCACGTCTGCCCGCGTTGCTCCAGCCTCACGAATCCATCTTTATAGAGCAGTTCAAAATCCATCTTCGTGGTTGTGTCAACGGCTGGAAGCATGCCTGCGCCGTGGAGGTTCATCGTCCGAACGCCGTTGAGCGATCCCGCCATGTCAGTGCGCGTGAGAGTCCATTTGATGCGCGCGGTCTTGATCTTTGCCGCACGGTGCTTCCACGCCGCCTTCAAGTTCTCGACGTCCGGATCAATCGGTCGCGGCTTCCGCTTCCAGCCTTCGCGAGCCTCCTCTACTTTCTCGCGAAGCATTTCTTCTGGCGACTTCTCGAAGTACTGTGCCTGCGCGGACGAAATGTCTGACGCGAGCGCCAGTGCGAATAGCAAGAGCCTCCCGTGGCAATAGCGAGCGGACCAGATGTTCATGTAGCGCCTCACTGCGTGCGCAGCACCACTTGCAGCGGTGCTTCGAACTCGCCGACGCGCTCGCTCGTCGAGCGAATCTTGAACTGTACCAGTTGTACTACCAGGCCACGCGTCGCGGACACGCCACGGACTCTGAATTCGTGTTCGATCGCAGCCGCGCCGTTCGCAGTCGTTGGCTCGACTTCTATTACTTCCTCCGGATTGCCCACGCCAATCACTTTAAATGGCGTTCCAGTCCGTGATTTCAACCTTATTGTGCGAGTCTCGGGCGTCGCGCCGTCGGCTGAAAGATCGAGTCTCACGTGCGACGGTTCCAACTGCACGTCGGGCACGACACGGCCGACAACGCGTAATTCGAACGGCGGCAACGGCGTAGATTCCCTATTAATCCACTCGACTGACAGTCGGAAAACGTGATCGCCGACCGGCAACAACGGCTCGGGTACGAGCGTCACTTGAGTTGCGTCGCCGATGTGTGCACACTCCACGCGCGCGGGCGCTGACCGACTGGTGGGCGAAACCCGCAGTTCTTGTCCTTTTTGTCGCGGCTCGATTGAGAACTCGAGCGGCCGGAAGTCGCTGCCGGCCACGAGCGCCTCGGTGGCGAAACGTGGGTGCCGCGGCGACACGTTGAAGGGGGATTGAATCCTTCCGATGACCCGCCACGTTTCGCCGGGGGTCATGGCCTTGGCGTAGACCGGCCGCAGGTCGACGGCGAAGTCACGCTCCTCGCCGCTGAATTCGAATCCGTCGGCGCCGTGCAGATCGAGATTCAACTGCAGCCAACGGGTTTCGGATGGCGCGAGCGTGAACGCGTTCGGCGTAACGATGGTGCAACCGCAAGACCGCTCGAACGATGCGATTTCCACGGGATACGCCGATCGGTTCTCAACAGGGAGGCGATAGACGAAATCGTCCTGCACCAGCGCTGTGCCGAAGTTCAATCGCTCCGGCGGAATCTCCAGGCGGCCATGTTCCAGCGGCGCTACCAGGCGTGAATAGCCTAGCCGCAAGCCAATCGCCGCCAAAAGCACCCCTGTCACCGGCAACACGACTGTATGCAGTTTCATGGCGCGGATCTCCAGCGGCGCGCCTCAGCGAATATCGCCGCGGCGCATCGGTTAAATTCGGTTTCGGATCGACTCGCGATGCCCTACGTGGACGACGGCGGCGTGATATAGCACATGTAGCGCGGCACGTCGCCATATTGCGTGCGCGGGACGCAAGTCACGCACTCCTGGATCAAGCCGGGATTGATATTCGGGCAAGCGGTACCGCCGGGCCCCTCCCAGACTTCGCATTCTTGGGGATACATCGAGTGCTTCCAAATTCCATCTGTGACAGCGGAATAGTATTGATCGTGCGCCTGCGGCGGGTTGTAGATGATGCAGTCGTCGATATCGTCGGAGCCGCCACAGACATACGTGAAGTTGCGGCAGGCGATGATACAGCCGGCCGCTTCGCTACGTTCCGTGAGTAGCAACCCCGCGCCGCCGATGCCGCACATCACCGCTAAGGCCAAACAAATCGCGCGCCCCATCGTACATCTCCTCAAGTTGAAGAAAGGAAAACACTTCCAAGCCACACACCGCCTATGACTACCCGCTAGAACGGACTGCGACTCGTCATCCGCCGTGACCGCCACCACGACATGCCCGCCAGTAGCGCCGCTGCCAGCAATGAATAGCCGAGCCAACCATTGCCGCGCTGGCCGGCGGCTGCTTGTGCCATGCCCGCCGGCTGCAATTCGCCCTGTTCGTCGACCACATATTCTTTTTGCGCAATCATGTCGTGAAAACGCGCCCCGGCGGGGTAGGTAATGCGCCACTCCGACTCGGCGATCGGCGCGTTGAATTCACAGCGCGTGACGCGGCCGTCGTGGACCTGGCGTACTTTGCCGTCGTCGTCGAACGTCGTTACGAGCCAACGCGCCGGGGCCGGTCCGATGGCGGCGTTTTCTGACCACTCGATTTCTCCTTCAATCCATGCCGCGCCGCTCTGCTTGCGCACTTGAAAGCGGCGAATGATCTCAGGACGCGCCTGGTCGACCCACAGTAGGAGTAAGCCCTGTTGGCCAGCAAGGCAAATTTCTCCGGGCGACACGGGTTCGTTCGTCCGCGGCTCGAGCGGAGGCAGCGCGGTGGCGCCGAATTCCTTATTCAACGGCGCAATGAACAGTCCGATCGGCAGGACTTCGCCGGAGTGCAACAAGATGAACTCCGCTTGCGACATCAGCGTGCCATCGCGAGACGTTCCCGCCGGCATGCTCACTTCCAGGCGCTCGCCGTCGAAGACACGAATCTTCCGGTCGTGGTGCAGCGATCCCGTATCAGTGCGCCAGTATTCGCCATTCGATTCCAGTCGTAATTGCCGGCCGTCGAACACGAACCGGTGCTGGGCCTCGTGCGTCGTATCCTGAGCCGGAACCTCGCCGCCGGGACCGCCGTTTTTCGCCGCGAACTCGGTGAAGATGCCCTGCCGGTCCGTGGTGCGCAGCGTCCACTCAATCGTCGCAGTGTGAATGCGCGTAGCCCGCGCTTTCCAGGCGGAAACAACACGACGCACCACCACGTCTTCGTGCGATTGTCCGAAGGTTAGTTGCGGGGCGAAGAGTACCGCACCCACCCAAGAGATTAAGGGGCCCGAATGGCGTAGTAGCCGGGCTATTCGGCGCCATTGTTCGCGTCCCGCCTCA
Source organism: Planctomycetia bacterium (assembly GCA_034440135.1). Taxonomy (NCBI): domain Bacteria; kingdom Pseudomonadati; phylum Planctomycetota; class Planctomycetia; species Planctomycetia bacterium. The sequence goes on along the minus strand of JAWXBP010000188.1, from coordinate 5,763 downwards.
GCAGGCCGCGTGATGCTCAACAGCATTTTGGCGGCGCAGAACAAACTCACATTGAGCGCAGACCGCATGAAACGCCTCCCTGGGTTTCCTGAGGCTGAAAAGAATATTAGCTACTACTACGCATCCCAATTCAAACTGGTCCAACCGTCGAATTAAAAAAAGTCGAAAATCGGGCATATATTCCAGCGCTCGCTAAACTAGCCAACTCGCGGGACAATGTCAAGCAATTGGAAGGCCTTCCCGCCCCGGTTCCTGCACGAACCAAAGCCAGCCGACACCCAGCGTGCGCGTGATCCAGGCGAAGAAGAAGGTGCAGTGGTAGATGTTCCACGTGCCGACCAACGGCGTCAATTCGTAGTGCGTGATCAGTCGATCCAGCACATAGCCGCCAGTGATCGTGGCCAGCGCGTGGCAAGTGCCGGTCACTCCGAAGTAAGCGGCCACATACGGCGAGCACTCGCCGCGCGGGGCGAGCTGGAGCATCAAGCTCGGCAGGGCAAGCCTGACATTGGGCGATCCATGACCGTCGCCCGTTTCGGGGTTGGGCCTGACGATTGAGTATCCTCCACGGTATACACGATCCGGCACTTTCGGCCGTGTTTCTTAGGGCTTTTGTCCCAAGTGATCCGGGCTGACACCCCAAGATCAATCAGCAATTGACGCAGCTCCAAGGCGTCGAGTTGACGGCGATGCGTGGCCAATTCGGACGGCATCATGGCGTCGGCTTTGGCGGGATCGACCCGAATGGATTTGGTCCTGCCACGGGGATCATATTTCGGCACCCGGCCACGTTCGTCTCGGAACACAGAGCACGATTCGCCATCACGCTTAAACGTCAGTTGCTGGAATACCACGCTCGACGCACGAAGCCATTTCTCGGCGGCGGCTTGGTCATCATCCTGAGGCTTAGCTTGGAGCCGCTCACGTTCATTCGTCAGCCGCTCTAGTTCGTCCTGTAGATTCTGAATGCGATCGTTGAGGGCATGGAGCACAGTTTGGCTGGGGCTGTTCAGGGCCAACAGCTTGTCAGTCTGGCTCTTCAACTCATGACGGACTCGGTCCAACTCGTTTTCGACTTTCGTCAGCTTGCCAGGGTTGGGGCGTGGCTTAGTGTTCAGGTCGTCCAATTGCTTGACGGCATCGCCCAGCGTGGCCACCAGATTGTTGAGCAAGCCCGGCAACACGTCCGCCTCATAGACCATGCCGCCCTGGTCGCAATAGTGCCGCCCGTTGTAGTTCCGCTTGCACGTATACCCTGTGACGTCGCCAAACCGGATGGTCCGCATGGGACGGCCGCAATGTTGGCACACCAACAGCCCAGCCAAGCAACCCGATCGTTTACTCTTCTTGTCTCGATGGTTCCGACGTTTCGACAGCAGAGCCGTCAGACGTTTGGCCTGTGATTGGGATACGTAAGGTTCGTGGCAATCGGCCAGTGCGAATGCCTCACGATTCTTGGCGGCGACAGGCTCCCCATTCTGGCCAGCATCACGGGCACGTTGAGCCACTTCTTTGGGACCAGCTTTCGTGGCCCGACAATGTTTGCCTTGCCCAACGTCGCCCCACAGGAATGAGCCCTGGTAGTACGGATGCGTCAGGATTGTTTCGACGCCAGCGGCGTTCCAGTTGCGGTCTAAAGCGGACGGAATTCCTTGCGAGTTCAGGCGGCTGACGATCGTGCCAACGGGATGCCCCGCTAATGCCAGCCGGATGATGTCCTCTACGACGGCCTGCGTCTTAGGGTCTTTGACCGTGCGGCTATACATGTACCGCCCGACCTTGACCTTCTCCAAGCAATAGCCGTAGCGGGGACGACAACCGCCGTTGTATTTCATCAGGCGTGGCTGCCCGGACTCACTCCAACCAGGGGTCTTGGTTTGATCGGTGATGTTGTCGGCGACTTGAGAGGCCATGCCGTCGCAAACATTGAAGCTCAGCTTTTGGAGGTACTGGTGCGAGAACAGTGCCCGGAATTTGCGTGGCAGGTCATCCAGGGCCTTGGCGGGATTGCTGACCCGATGCTTTTCGGTTTCCCCGATGATCCACTGGACCCCGGCCATTCTCAGTGACCGTTGGAATTCCATTTCGGCGTCAGTGTCCAGACGGGAGACACGTTCATAATCTCGGACCACCAGCGTATCGACGTCATGCTCGGCACAGAAATCAATCAACCGCCGCAGGCCGTCACGGTTGGCGATGGAACCAGAAATTCCGTCGTCGCTGAATTCCCTCAACAGTTCTAGGCCATGCACTTTGACCGTCCGGGCAATCGACTTGCGTTGTGCCGCTGGCGATGCCTCCTGGTCGCTGGTGGACATCCGGACGTAGCCCACGGCTCGGCAAGGCGGTTTCTCTTGGCCGTCCTCAAACAGGTCCAATTCGTCAGCGTAGCGTGCCATCGTGACATTCTCCAAATTCTGGCTAGGCACCGGTAACAGTTGAGGCTTCGTCCCAAGGTTTCATCGTGGCGGGGTTCAAATCGTATTCCTTGCACCGGTCTCGGTAGCCGCTGGCATTTTCGATGGCCACCCAGTCGATGACGTCGTCTAAGTGACTGTCCATGTCCTGTGCGACGTCCAGCAGCTTGGTTAGCCGGGCTGACAGATTGCCCGTATCCGCCGTCACGATGCCAAGCGCACGGCGTGCATCGCTCACGGCACAAGCGTTGACGATGGTTTCCCCCTTCACGGGCCTGAGGAATACCCAGTGCGGCAGCAGGCTTCGCTGGCGTCGATGTGATTCGCCAATGGCCTTGAGGTGGCTTTCCAGTTCCGGGAATCCGTCGCTTTCGGCAGCATACGCCGCTTGGACATAGACAGTCGAAAGGATGCCGTGAAGGTGCCCCTGTACCACGTCCCGGTAGAGACGTTCGCCGGCGGCATCGGTAAAGTAGCCTCCGCAATCGACGTTGACGGTCGGCACCAACACCGCCCGGACGTCAACGGCTGGCATGTTCACTGCCGCCACGATACGGTCGAAGTCCCAGCCTGCGGCGTGGTAGAGTACCGCCCGGCTCGCCAGCATGTCCCACCATAGCGTGCACATTTTGGCCCGTGACTCTGCAGGCAATTCGTAGAACGGTTTGGCCTTTTCGTCGGCCGGTTTGATGGGCTTGGGTTCCGCCAGCATCTTGAGTGCCTCATCCAAATACGCAGTCGATTGCGTATTTGAGAGTTCATTCCAGTGGCTGGCAATCCGCATGTATCCTTGTGCCGTGCGGACTGAGAATTTGACATTTGCCTCCAGCCAGGGGAGCCAGGCACCATGGCCCGCAACGCCTTTGGCTTGGAGGAGCAAGTCCCCAACCATCCGGGCGTATGCCATCGTCGTCCGGGCGGAGTCGATGGCGTCCGCATGAGCCTGGTTGATTTGGCTTGCGAGGGTTTCGAGGCTGGTCGTCATTTTGTGGTTCATGGTTTCGCATCCTTGCTATTTTTTGTTCCGGGCTCGCGGCGGCGTGCCGCTGGCCACATTTCGGGGTTGTACGGATTTCACTTTTGCAAACTGAAATCCGTACCTCTCTCAGTCATCATCACCATCATCTAGATCGTTGTCGTAAGGCATCGACGGTGTTTCTGAATCGCCATCATCGACTGGCGGATGCCATTTCGCATTTTCGGCTGATCCCACTGACTTGATCCGCAGCTGCGTTCGTGCTCGATGAAGAGTGACAAAGCTAATGCCACGTTCCTCTGCTTGTTTCTTCATCTCCGAGGCCAGCCGAGGCCCGTCCTGCAGCTTTTCCAGCAAGAATTCCTGAGCCACTTCGATCGGTTTCTTGCGGCCGGCTTTGTCCGCCGCATTGACGGCCATTTCAGCGGTGATTTCGTCGACGAGTTCTCCCGTCCATTGGACAACCGGCGTGCTTTGTCTAGTGGCGATGCGGAAACTCAGACCCGCCGTCGCCGGTGCCAAGTTGTTCTTGAGTGGCAAGAGGAGTTGCAGGCCCTTGTCCGTCGGATGTTGCTCCACGACGTACACAGACCGAGCGACGGCCCCATATGCTGCGGAGCCTTGGATTCGCCCCAGCAGATTCGAGTTCGCTGCGTTGGACTTGTTGAAATGTGCGATCAGGACAAACGCACATTGCGGATACTTTTCCGCCAGCTGCTGAAGTTTTCCGAGCGAGTGTCGGACGGTGGAATGTGCCACGCCTCGCATGAAGGCCATGACAGGATCAATGATGACAATCGACGGATTGTCACACGCAGCAAGTTCAGCATCAAGTTGCTGAATATTGTCATCCAGGTTGGCGATACGAAGCCGCCGCACACGACTCAGGTCTCCGCCGGCGACTCGCACGCGGGGCTTCAGAGTGTCCTCTGCGTCATCTTCCATCGCCATCACGATGACGTCACCTGGTGGGCTTGCGATTTCCGAGCCAGGCAACGCCGTTCCAGTGCTCACAGCAGCTGCCAAGTAACACCAAAGCGTGGTCTTTCCGCCGCCAGGACGCCCGACCAGTATTGTGATTTTTCCTTTGGGAATTCGGTGTTGCCACAGCCATTCGATCGACCGCTCGACGATTGTCGAGTACGACTCGGAGTCCCCGCCATCGAACACTCGCTTGGTCCATTCCCTCTTGTTTGCCACGGCCTTTCTCCAAACTTGCGGCCCTTGAAAAGCGATGTGGCGTAGTATAACCTATAGTAATGGGCCGAGTCAATAACCACTGGTGATAATTTTTGGGGTGCATTACAATGAAAAAAGAAAAAGCTGTTGGTGTTAAGCACTCAACTGTGGTCGCCTGGTTAAAAGCTGAGACCGAAATCATGAGCCAATCTGAAATGGCCGATAAACTTTTTCTTGACGACGTTCGTGAACTGATGCGGCAGCGAATGGCCGAATTAAATCTGACGCAAACTTCGCTTGCCGAAAAAGTTGGTGTCAAGCAGTCGCTCTATTCGCAATTCTTTGCCGGAACGAAGCGGCTGGGGATCGAGGTTCTGGTGGCCACTTGCCGTGAATTGAACATCATCATCTTCGCCAGTCGCGTGGAAGGAAAAAACACTACAGCCAAGGTCGATAAAAAACGTGGCTAGATGAAGCCCGAGTGGGCGATGAGTTTTCGCAGAGGGACGCGACTCGGCGGAAAGTCGGATTCGCTGAGTGCGTTGGCTCTTGAATGTGGTGATCTCGGTTCCGCCGGCAACTCGGTCGCCTCGGTCAAATCACCTGCCAATTTGCCAGTGGTACATGTTGTTGGGCACTTGCACGCAAACGCCACTAGGGCATCACCGCCCATGGCCAGTCAATGCAATGCTCGGAAGGCATGGCAGGCCTCGCATCGACAACGTTATGAGTCGCCACAGCCATGCGGATGTTCGCGGCATCCATCGCCGCCAACGAAGCCGCAATTGACAAAAACCGACGCGGACTGGCTGTGTTCAATTCCTCTGACAGCTTTGCGACAATTGCCGCCCGCGTTTCACTCGGGACTGGCCAGTTTTGATTGATCGCCTGCCGCAGCAGGATTAGGTCCGAAAGCGAAAGGGACGCATCTCGCCCCCAACCCCCAGGACATCTGGGAGCGTTTGCGTTCGCCTCGGCTAATCGCCGTTCTCGTTTCCGCCTTCGCCGACTTGCCATTCTTTCTCTAATCAACTGTGCTGACGGGCGCTGTGCCGCTTCCAACGGGGGCGGCAAATGTCGTTTGCTGAACAACGGTGTAAACGGCGCTCGAAGAGTGCAGCGCTTGGCGGGTTACCGATGGTCGGTCGAAAAGTGTAGTGCTCATGTTCCCTTCCGCGGATTCGTGACCGA
>JAWXBP010000187.1 GCA_034440135.1 Planctomycetia bacterium | reverse complement strand
TCGCTCGGCCTGCCGGAACGCGCGGGGGGATGCGGTTCAACGGGGCGAACGAAAGGACGCTGTCGGACGAGGCAAGTTGGGCGGACAACCAAGAGCACGGACTGCGGAACAATACGCTCGCGTCCACGTCATGCGGACACCTCGATCAGCCGGCAAGATAACGCGCCCAGCGGCGATTGCAAGCTTTTCTGAAACAGATTTCACAAACTGGCACGCTGATCGCTGCAGAGGGGGCTATTTCCTGTTGCGTACAATTTGGTTGTCCCATCACCGGCCCAGCGCGCCCGATTGCAGTAAACTATCCGGTGAGCCCTAGACTCGGAGCAGTTCGCCATGACGCAGAAGCTTGCCAGGCCCCGTCAGGGGGTCATTTTCGCGATGGTCCTTGCAGCGTCCACAGCCAGCACGTTCGCCGCGGAGACCACTCCTAGCTACGATCAAATCGTGGCCAATGCCAAGGAATACTTACTTTCGCGCGGGCAGGCGGCCGATGGTTCGTACTCCGCCCAAGCTGGGCCGGCGGTGACCGGTCTCGTTGTGACCTCGCTCCTGCGTAACGGCCGCAGCCCGGACGATCCGGCGATCGCCAAGAGCCTGAAATATGTCGAGGACTTCGTCCATGACGACGGCGGCATCTACGCGCCGGATTCGAAGTACCAGAACTACGAAACCTGCATGGCGATCATGTGCTTTGCCGAGGCGAACCGCGACGGCAAGTACGACAAGCTGCTGGCCGGCGCCGAGGCGTTCGTCAAGAAGCTGCAATGGGACGCCGACGAAGGGCAGGACGTCGCAAGCGCGAGCTACGGCGGCGCCGGCTACGGCGGCCACAAGCGGCCGGACCTTTCCAACACGCAGTTCTTTCTCGACGCGCTGAAGTCGCTCGATCGCGGCCCCGAGGACGAAGCAGTGCAGAAGGCGCTCGTGTTCGTCTCGCGCTGCCAAAATTTGGAGAGCGAGCACAACACGTTTCCCTTCGCCGCCAAGGTCAATGACGGCGGGTTCTACTACACGGTAGCTGCGGGCGGCACGAGCCAGGCGGGTCCAACCGACGACGGCGGCCTCCGCAGCTACGCGTCTATGACCTACGCCGGGCTCAAGAGCATGATCTACGCGGGCGTCCAACCAGATGACCCGCGGGTGAAGGCGGCCGTGACCTGGTTGCAGAAAAACTACGATCTGCAAACTAACCCGGGCATGGGGGACGCCGGCCTGTTTTACTATTACCACACCTTCGCCAAGTCTCTCGACACCTACGGCGAATCGACCTTCTCCGACGCGGCCGGCAAATCGCACGACTGGCGAGCGGAATTGGTCGCCGAGCTCGCCGCCAAGCAAAAGCCCGACGGCTCCTTCATCAACGAAAACGCCCGCTGGATGGAAGGCGATGCGAACCTGGTGACAGGGTATGCGCTGTTGGCGTTGTCGTATTGCAAACCGTAGTCGGCAAACAAGGAACGCGGAATTCAGAACTCGTAATGGCTATACTACGATAGCTTGCCGAGTTTCTCGTTCCGAATTCCGAGTGTCCCCTGTGTGGCCCGATAGCGATCAGACCGCCGAGTTGCTGGCAGCTGCTGGCGATGGCAATGCTGTGGCCGTGAACCGGTTGTTGGACCGGCACCGTGAGGCCTTGCGCCGGATGGTGGAGTTGCGGATGGACCAGGCGTTGCGCCGCCGGGTCGATGCCAGCGATATCGTCCAAGACGTGCTGATCGAGGCCAACCGCCGGCTCACCGAGTACATCGCCAACCCGGCCATGCCGTTTCATCTCTGGCTCAGGCACATCGCCAAGGATCGCGTGATCGATACCCATCGGCGGCATCGCGTGGCCGGTAAGCGGAGCCTGGACCGTGAGCAGCCGCAGGCGGCCGCGGGGCTCGATCGTTCGAGCCTGGACTTGATCGCGCAATTGCGCGATCCGGAGATGACGCCCGCCGCGGCGGCTACCTGGCACGAGTTGGAGCGGCGCTTCTTCGGGGCGCTCGATCAGCTTGAGGAACATGATCGCGAAGTGCTGTTGATGCGGCACTTCGAGCAACTCTCGAATCAAGACGTCGCCGCCGCGCTGGGACTCACCGAGCCGGCCGCCGGTATGCGTTACTTGCGGGCGATGCGCCGCCTCCGGACGCTCCTGGCCGACCCCAACGACACGTCGGGGGACGGATGAGCGCGGAAACGGATGCCGCCCGGCACGACGAGAAATTAGCCGCGCTGCTAAGCGAGCTCACCGATCGGCTGCGGCGCAGCGAGTCGCCGCGATTCGACGAAATGCTGCGCGAACATCCCGAGTGCGCCGTCGATCTTCAGGAGCTTTGGGGAGCGGTGCAACTTGCCGAGGGTTTGGCCCAATCGCCGTCCGCGAGTCGCGTATTGAATTCGCCGGTCGACGACGTGACGCAAACCCTCGCGCCACGAAGGCAGGAATTTCTCGTTGCCGCTACCGAGCAGCGCATCGGCGATTATCAGGTCGTCGCGGAGCTAGGGCGCGGCGGCATGGGGATCGTCTATCGCGCCGAACAAATCAGCTTGCCGCGCACCGTGGCGCTCAAGATGTTGCTCGACGGCGACCTAGCCAGCCCGGCGAATCTGGCCCGGTTTCGCGCGGAAGCGCAGGCCGTGGCGGGGCTCGATCACCCGCACATCGTTCCGGTGTACGAAGTCGGCGAACAGCTTGGTCGCCCGTACTTCAGCATGAAGTACATCGAAGGGACGACGCTGGCGCGCCGGCTTGCCGACGGTCCGATGCCGGCGCGCGACGCCGCGACGTTGCTGGCCGAAGTGGCGCGCGCTGTCGACTACGCGCATCAACGCGGCGTATTACATCGAGACCTAAAGCCGTCAAACATCCTGATCGACTTGGACGGCAAAGCGCACGTCACCGATTTCGGCCTGGCCAAACGCTTCGAGGAAGACGCCGGCCTCACACGCAGCGGGGCGATCCTTGGCACGCCCAGTTACATGGCCCCGGAGCAGGCCGCGGGCAACCGCGGGCAAGTCGGCCCCGCGAGCGACGTTTATAGTTTGGGCACGATTCTCTACGCGATGCTGACCGGCCGCCCGCCGTTTCAGGCGGCGAGTCCCGTGGACACGGTGTTGCTCGTGCTGGAACAAGAACCCCTGCCGCCGCGGATGGTGAACGCGCTGGCGGATCGCGACTTGGAAATGATCGCGCTCAAGTGTCTGCAAAAACCGCCGGAGTTGCGCTACGCCACGGCGGCGGATCTGGCCGACGACCTGGAAGCGTACCTGGCCGGCGAATCAATCTTCGCGCGGAGCGGCGCGTTTTCCGAAGTGATCGCGCGGATGTTTCGGGAGAAGCACCAGGCCACGGTGCTCGAAAACTGGGGCTTGCTCTGGATGTGGCACAGCCTGGCGCTGCTGGTGATCTGTTTGCTCACCAGCATCATGCAGTGGAGCGGCGTGACCTCGCCCTGGCCTTACGCGGTGCTCTGGACGCTTGGCCTGGGCGCCTGGGCGACCGTTTTTTGGAAGCTCCGCCATCGCAGCGGACCGGTGACCTTGATCGAGCGGCAAGTGGCGCACGTCTGGGCCGGCAGTATGGCCAGCATCACGATGCTGTTTATCGTCGAGGTGATTCTCGGTTTGCCGGTGCTGACGCTTTCGCCCGTGCTGGCGATTTCCAGTGGCATGGTCTTTCTAGTAAAGGCCGGCATGTTGAGCGGCGCGTTTTATATTCAGTCGCTGGCGCTGTTTCTGACGGCCGCGGTGATGGCCTGGCTGCAAGCCCGGGGTTGGCGCGTCGACATTATGCTGTTCGGCGTCGTCTCCGCGGGCAGCTTCTTCTTGCCGGGCTTGAAGTACCACCGGCAGCGATTGCGCGGGTTGCGCAATGTAATCTAGCCCCCCGGGCCTTAGCGCCGAGTGATTTAGCCCCAACGGGGCGACAGACAATAGCCAGGGGTGCCAACCCCTGGAAGTCGTCGCAATAAACCGCGTGAGCCCCATCGGGGCGACACTCACGATTGAACCGCTCCTTTTCGGACTCAAAGTGCCCTACATCCCCCATGACCTAAGCTTGTCCGGCCAATTGCGTTACGAGCGGCCTGGCAACTCTCTGAGGACGGATCATGGGCGAAGCATGCGTACTGGATATCTCCCTCGCGGCCAAGTTGGCGGGCCACGCGCCGGGGGCGACGTCGTCGCTGCGTCATACGAAGATCGTCGCCACGGTGGGCCCGGCCTGCGCGTCGCCGGAGAAGATCCGCGGCCTGATCTTGGCCGGCGTGAACGTGTTCCGGTTGAACTTCTCGCATTCCGAACATGCCTGGCATGAGCGGATGTTGAACACGATTCGCGCCGTGGCGATGGAATTGCGGTCGCCGATCGCGGTGCTGCAAGATTTGTGCGGGCCGAAGATTCGCCTCAGCCGCGTGCCGCATGAGAACTACACCGTTCGCGAAGGAGATATCGTCCGCATCACGACCGAGGATCGCTTGGTCAAACAAGGCGCGGACGCCATCGAGTTCGACCTGGCGTCGACCTATTCGGAATTGATCAGCGACGTGAATCCCGGACGCAGACTGCTGCTGGACGACGGCAAGATCGAACTTCTCGTCGAACAGAAACTGCCGCACTCGCTCATCACCCGCGTGACGCGCGGCGGCGTGATCAACCGTGGCAAAGGGATGAACCTGCCGGGCAGCGAACTTTCGACGGAGTGCATGACGGAGAAGGACTGGCGGGATCTGGAGTGGGGCATCCAGCACGACGTCGACTACGTCGCGCTGTCGTTCGTGCGCCGTCCGGAAGATCTCATCGGCGTCCGCTCGCGGCTCGACGATACCGGCAGCCCCGCGATGTTGATTGCCAAGATCGAACGTCCCGAAGCGGTCAACCACGTAAGCCAGATTCTCGAACTGGCCGACGGCCTGATGGTCGCCCGCGGCGATCTCGGCCTGGAAACCGACCTGGCGCGCGTACCCCTGCTGCAAAAAAGCCTGATCGAGCTTTGTCGCCGCATCGGCAAGCCGGTCATCACGGCCACGCAGGTGCTGGAATCGATGATCAACGAGGCGACGCCGACGCGGGCCGAAGTTTCCGATATCGCCAACGCCATCTACGACGGCACCGACGCCATCATGCTCTCAGCGGAAACGGCCACGGGCAGCCACGCCGAAGCCGCCGTCACCGTGATCGATCGCGTCGCTCGGGCGACGGAATCGCATCTCGACTTGCATTCGAGTTTCGATCGGCGTCGATCGCATGCTTCGAACGTTTCGACCGCGATTTGCGACGGCGCCGTGGCGACGGCGCTGAACTTGGACGCCCGGCGCGTCGTCGTTTACTCCCACTCCGGACACACGGCCCGTTTGTTAACGCGTTCACGCTTGCCGATGAACATCGTCGCGGTCACCAACATGCCGACGACGTACCGGCAACTGGCGCTCTCCTACGGCGTGAGCCCGGTGCTGTTGCCCAGCGTGACCGATCTGCCGCAACTACTTATCGAAATGGATCGCCTGGTCGTGGAACAAGCCTGGGGCGCGCCCGGCGACAACCTGGTAATCGTCAGCTCCCTCGACGGCCGCGACGGGCATATTGATACGCTGCATGTGCATAGTGTGGCGCGGTTTGAAGCTTGAAGTGTTCAGCTTTCAGTGGGAGAGTCCGGCATCTTCACTGAAAACGAAAAACTGAAAACTTCCTACGCTCTGATCGCCGCGTTGAGGCCGAACGACCCGATTGCTGAGATAACAAACAGCAGCAGCGTCCAGGGAATCGTCCATTTCCAACCGCGGCGGGCGAACTCCAGCGAGATCGCCAGCTCCAGCAAGACGCACGCCGCACTGGGCCAGAAGATGCCGTCGGGGCCGTTCACGAACGGTAGCAACGCCACCCAGATCGCGGGAAACATCAGCGCCCCGTCGTACAGTCCGCTCGTGCGGCCAAAAGGCCATTGCTCAGCGACGATCCACAACAAGGGACCGTACATCACGATGGGCGCCAGGAGAAAGCGCTCCGTCAAGACCGAACCGGGGCGATACAAGATCGCCGCGGCGGCCGCGATGATCGCGGCCAGCAACGTCGCGGGACCTTCGGCATTGACCGCCGACCAGAAGTGCCATTTGCTTAGCCCCAGCACGGCTGCGGACAGCGCCGTCGCAACGAGGACGCGGCGCAGACTGACTTGAAATAACTTTCGCTGCCGCGTCACTGGCGGCAGTGCGGTCCTGGCGTCGGGTGTTCTCAACTCCGCCTGAACGGCCTCGAAGGCGTCAATCACGTCGCGAGGATTGCCTTCGCGCCATGCCCAAGCCAATGGGATGGTGAAATTGCTCTGCCTTGTGTGAACGACGATTTGTCGGCCGCTGACCATCCCCAGATTCGGCCAGCGCACCAATGCGGCGCCGGTTACGTCGTCGAAGTCGCCATGGATGCTCGATCGGCTCAGGAATCGCACGCGACGCCAGTGCAAGACGCCGCGCCCGTGGTCGATTGTCAAGCTAGTCCACGGCGCGGAGACCGCGCCGACGGTCAACACCGCGAGCGCGATGAACACGCGGCGCGTGACATCGGACGCTTGTGCCGACAGCAGGTCGAGCGCGACGGGTATCAAGATCGCCGTGGCAAGGCTCACCGCGCTGGCAGCGCGCAGGACCGGCCAACTGCGAATGCGCATTGATCGTTCGTATCGGCTTACCCAAACTGCCATCTGCTTGCGGCGCTCATTGCCTGTCGTAGCGTGAATGCCTTTCAGGGCGTGAGATTGGCGCAGATATCACGCGACTCAAATGGTTCGCTAGCAACTCGCCGCTAGCATCAGCGGAGAAGATTCTTGGCCGAAGGCGGGCCGAACCGCGATCAACCGCTTGAGCGAGCTTTGTCCGGGACGACTCACACTGTGCCATTTTGACGTCTTAGAAAGAGACAAACTGTCCCATTCTGCGACGTATGACAGCCCTCACTGGTGCGCAATGGAAATGAAAGAACATTCATTCAAGTCTCCAACTACTGACCGCTAAAGCACTTTCGTTGCGTGGCCCTTAAACTTCGCCTAATTGGTACGAAACTTGTATTGCTAATAGTGCATCAAACGAACGAGTCGATGCGGCAGCCGGCTCACCCGCGAGCGTGTGCTGCCTGACAAGGGGGGTGTTCGGAAGGTTGGCGACGCGATTGGGTATCCCATTACGCTTCGAAGTTGTTTCGAAGCAACCCGGTCGCGAGCCTTGGACACTTTGACAGGGAGGTTAGACCCATGTTGATTCTCAGCCGAAAGATGGGCGAAAAGATCATGATCGGGGACTCGATCGAAGTGACCGTGAGCCGCATCAGCGGTAACCGCGTCACGCTCGGCATCAGTGCCCCGAGCAGCGTCCACATCGTCCGGGCGGAGATCGAACCGATCGTGAACGCGTTTCGCGATCGCCACGACGACGCACCGTTGCGTCAGCCGAGTGCCGCGGTGTCGCTGGAAAGCCCGATGGTCTGTGCCGCGCCGCTGGTGTCGTAGACTGAGCCGGAGGGCGCCGCTACTTCACCAGTTCCAGAGTCCCCCAGACGCTGGGGTCCTCTTGGTAGGGTAGCCCAGCGCCGATGGCGAAGGTGCAGGTTCCCAGTTCGCGGTCGACGACGGCGAACTGAAAGCCGAGCTTGGGATGTTCCGCGGGATCGAAGCCTGTCAGTGCGCGTGCTCCGATTAGGCATTCCAGGGTGTAGCCCTGGGGGTTCGCACGGGACACGACGGAAAGTGAATCGGAAGGGATCGCGCGCGGATGTTCCTTCGCGCGATTGATCAACACGGGCGTGGCCAGCGGATCCTGGGAATTCCGGCCGCGCCCGGCCGGGAGGAAGGCGAACTGGTGGCAGAAGCGGCTCGCGCGATGGATATTGTGCGTGTCGCGGGTGTCGATCCAAAGCCGCAGCCCGTCGCTCTCATCGAGCCGTCCTTCATGGCACCACGGCGCTTGGCGCTTGCCGCGCACTTCCACAGCGAACGCTAGCCCTGCTTCGCTCCACGCCGCCCGCATCTCGACGGGCGAGAGTTTTCCCTCGATGGCTTCTAGCGCCGGCAAGATGCACTTGGCGTCGAGCTCCGCGCCTTTGTCGCTCCAGAGCGGACTCTTGTACCGGCACGGCACGGCGAAGCGGAACAAGAAGCGGCTCGGGAGGAGAGTTTCGGTTTGCATTCGAATTTCTAAGTTCTAAATCTGAATGTCGAATCAAATCTGAAGGACGGAATGACGAACTCGCGGGCGAGTGAAGTAGAGAATTGTTTCAGCGCGCTGGTTTGGGTGTTTGCTGCGTCAACTCTCCCTCGCTTGCGCTTCGGGTTGGTGTTCGGCTGCTGTTAAATGTTCTTGGAGGAAGCCGGGCAGGTCGCCGGCGGCCAGGTCTTCGCGCGTGCGGAAGCGGAGTTTGACCTGGTCGCGATCGGCGGCGCGGCCGTCCACTTCGCGTTCTCCGGCCAGCGCCGCGACGCGCCCGAGCGAGAAGCGGTTTTTGGGACCGTTCAAGACGAGCTCGACGGCGGCCGGATGCTTGGTGTGCAACGTCGCCCAAGGTTTGCCGGGACCGTTCAAGCAGACATGCACGACCATCTGGCTGTTCCAGAGGAACTGCGCCTCAGGGGCAGTGTCGCTGAGCGTTTCGCAGAGTTCTTCCAACACTTCCGGCTCCCAATGCACGCGCTTGCCGGGCGGGAAGCCTTTGCGCGACAGATGCCACTTGCGCCCCAGCACGCGCCACGGCATGACGTCGTCGGGATTGCTCTGCACCTTTTCCGTCAACCGTTGAAAGCCATGCACGGCCTTCTCGACGAATTCCCAAAACGCGGGCTTATCAATCTCCGCCAGCGAATGCGTGCGCAACTGAATCTCTTGCCACGGCCCTTGGAGATTCTTGCAGGAGACGCGTGGGTCGGAACCGTAAACGGGGATGTCCGGCAGTTCGTTCAGCGGCTTGAGATCGAGTGAATTCACCAGTGTTTCGCGATCGAAACTGCGCTTATAAGTACGGAACTTGAGCTTCAGCAGCCATTCTTCGCCGGTGATGGCGTGCAGGAACCAGCCGTCGGTTTTCTTCGTCGCGCAAATCTCCACGATACTTCGGTTGTCCCAGTTCGTCGCGCTGAAGGACCCGTGGTCGTGGACGAAATCGACGACGCGCCCCAGGATTTCGCCGTCCCAACGAGCCGGGTTGCCATTCCGCGCGATGCGTTCCAGCGTGTGCCAACGGCGGCCGTTGACCTGCCACGGCATCTGCACTTCGGCGCCGAGTTGGTTGATATCCAGGTCGGTGTCCTGTTCAACCTTCGCGCCGACGAAGTCGTACGTCGCGCGCGGACCGTGCGGGCCGGACTTGATACTCGCCGATAAGACTTCGCCCGTGTAAGATCGCGGCAGTTTGCCCGTCCGATCTTTGAGCGCCGCCTCCGAGTGCGCGACAACATCCTCGGGCGTTCCGGCGACGACGATTTGGCCGCCCCCTTCGCCCGCTTCGGGACCGAGATCGACGACCCAATCGGCGGTCTTAATCACGTCGAGATTGTGCTCAATTACCACGACCGTGTTGCCAAGATCGACGAGCCGATTCAACACGTCGAGCAACTTGGCCAGATCGTCGAAGTGCAAGCCGGTGGTCGGTTCGTCCAGCAGATACAGTGTCTGCCCCGTGTCCGGGCGCGACAACTCCGCCGCGAGCTTGACGCGTTGCGCTTCGCCGCCGGACAACGTGGGCGCGGCTTGGCCGAGCCGCACGTAGTCGAGCCCCACGTCGCAAAGCGTCTGCAACGTCCGGCGGACCTTCGGGATGTTCTCAAACAACTTGACCGCCGCTCCGCACGGCATGTCGAGCACATCGGCGATCGTGTGATCGCGGAACCGCACGGCCAGCGTCTCGGGGTTATAGCGCTTACCGCGGCATTCGTCGCACTCGACCCAAATGTCCGGCAGGAAGTGCATCTCAATCTTGAGCTGCCCGTTCCCTTCGCACTTTTCGCAACGACCGCCGGGAACATTGAAGCTAAACCGCCGCGGCGAGTAGCCGCGCAGCCTGGCCTCGGGCAATTGCGAGAACAAGTTGCGGATCAGCTCGAACACGCCCGTATACGTAGCGGGGTTCGACGTCGGCGTGTTGCCGAGCGGCTGCTGATCGACGCGAATGACTTTGTTGACCGCGGCCAACCCGCGAATGCCATCGTGGGCGCCTGGCACGGTGTTCGCGCGGTGCAACGTGCGCGCGAGCGCATTGTAGAGCACGTCTTCGACGAGCGAGCTCTTGCCGCTGCCGCTAGGTCCGGTGACGACGGTGAACGCCCCGAGCGGAATCCGCACGTTGATGTTCTTCAGGTTATTGTGCCGCGCACCGAGGATTTCGAGCCACAACCCCGCGTGCAATGCCGCGGGGACGACAGGCTTGGCCTTGGAGTTGGCCTTGCCTTTCGCCGCCTTAGCGGGCGCTCCGTTGCTCGTCACGCCGGTGACACGGCGGTTCGTCGGGACGAGGATCGCCTTGGCGCCCGAGAGATACGGGCCGGTGACCGAAGTGCGCTGCTTGGCGATTTCTTTCGCCGTGCCCTGCGCGACGATCTCCCCACCGTGCTCGCCGGAGCCGGGGCCGAAGTCGAGCAGGCCGTCGGCGCGCTCAATGACTTCGCGGTCGTGTTCGACCAGCAACAACGTGTTGCCGAGATCGCGCAGCCGGATCAGGGCTTCGATCAAGCGGCTGTTGTCGCGGGGATGCAGGCCGATCGTCGGTTCGTCGAGCACGTACAGCACGCCGGTTAGGCCGCTCCCGACCTGGCTCCCGAGCCGGATGCGTTGCGCTTCACCGCCGGACAACGTCGGCGCGGGGCGCGCGAGCGTCAGGTATTCGAGACCGACGTCCACCAGGAACTTGACCCGATTGACCACCTCGCGGGCCAACTCGCCGGCGACCTTCTTCTCCGCCGCGGCGAGTTTCAGCGATTGAAAATGCTTGAGCAAGTCGCCAAGCGGCAAGCGACACAATTCGTCCATCGTACGGTCGCGGAACCGCACCGCCGCCGCATCATCGCGCAGCCGGCTGCCGGAGCAAACTGAGCACTCAACCTCATCCGTAAGATGCTCCAGGCGCGAACGAAACGACGGCGACATCCGCGAGGCTTCGTCGAGGGCCGGATAGAGCCCTTTGTATTGGAACTTCAAGATCGGTGCGCCGGCTTTCTTCTTCGTACCGCCGGACGGAACTGAGATCCAATCTTCGCCGGTCCCATGCATGATCACGCGCCGATGCCGCGCCGCGAGCAATTCGTATGATACGTCGGTCGGCACGCCGGTATGAGCGGACAGCGCCGCGAGCATCGCCCGGAACAGCGGCTCGTCTGCATCCGGCCAGAGAGCGATCGCCCCTTCGGCCAGCGTCAGTTTGGGATCGCGCAACAGCACCGCGGGATTCGCGCCCAACTGCGTGCCGAGCCCTTCGCAGCTTGGGCACCAGCCGAGCGCGCTGTTGAACGAAAAATGATGCGGCGCCAGCGGTTCGAAGCTACGCCCGCACTTCTCGCACGCGAAGTGCTGGCTATGCGTTTCGACCAACCACTTCGGTTCCGGCATTTCCGGCGCAGGATGCGCGAGCTGCAACACGCCCTTGCCGAGCGTCAATGCATGTTCGACGCTGTCCGCAATCCGCGAGCGCGACTCCGGCTGCACGACGATGCGGTCGATCACGATCGCCACGTCGTGCTTGCGCCGGCGGTCGATCTTTGGCGGCTGGTCGATGGAATGCGTCTCGCCGTCGATCCGCACGCGCACATACCCGGCGGCCCGCATTTCTTCCCACAGCGTTTCGTACTTCTCGCCGACTTCGATCTCGATCGGCGCCATCAGGTACAACCGCGTGCCCGCCGGCTGCGCCATGATCTTGTCGATGATCTCGTCGGCGGTTTGCGTGCCGATCGGCAGTTCGCAATCGGGACAATACGGCGTGCCCAATCGCGCCAGCAGAATGCGCAGGTAGTCGTAAACTTCCGTGACGGTGCCAACGGTCGACCGCGGCGTATGCCCGAGATGCTTTTGCTCGATGGCGATCGCCGGCGAGAGCCCTTCGATGTGCTCCAATTGCGGCTTTTGCATCTGCCCGACGAATTGGCGCGCGTAGGCGCTCAGGCTTTCGACGTATCGGCGTTGCCCTTCGGCGTAGATCGTGTCCATCGCCAAAGAACTCTTGCCGGAACCCGACCGCCCGCAACAAACGGTCATCTGATCGCGCGGGATCTCGACGTCGATTCCCTTCAAATTATGCTGCCGCGCGCCCTTCACGCGAATGCACTTCGCCAGCGGTTGTCGCGGGCGCTTCTTGGCGGACTTGCCGGCGGTGTGCGGCTGTCCGACCTGTTTGAACAATTTTCCAAGCGCCGCTCCCGTATGGGAGCCGGACACCGCGGCGACTTCTTCCGGCGTGCCGGCGGCAATGATCCGCCCGCCGCCGCCGCCGCCTTCCGGGCCGAGGTCGATGATCCAATCAGCGGTCTTGATGACATCCAGGTTGTGCTCGACGACGAGCACGGTGTTGCCTTGTTCGACGAAGTCGTGCAACACCTTGAGCAGCATGTCGATATCGGCGAAGTGCAACCCGGTCGTTGGCTCGTCGAGCAGATACAGCGTCCGCCCGGTGCTTTTCTTTACCAACTCGCGCGCGAGCTTGACGCGTTGCGCCTCGCCGCCCGAGAGCGTGGGCGAGGGTTGGCCGAGCTTCAAATAGTCCAAGCCGACGTCGTGCAGCGTCTGCAACTTGTGCTGGATGTGCGGCACGTTGGCGAAATGCTCCAGCGCCTGCTGGATATCCATCTCCAGCACGTCGGAGATCGACTTGCCTTTGAATTTGATTTGCAGCGTTTCGCGATTAAAGCGATGTCCCTGGCAGACCGGGCAGGTGACCCAAACGTCGGCCAGGAAATCCATCTCCAAGCGATTCGAGCCGTTTCCTTCGCAGGCTTCGCAGCGTCCGCCGGCGACATTGAAGCTGAACCGGCCCGGCTTGTAGCCCCGCGCCTTGGCATCCGGCAATTGCGTGTAGAGGTCGCGAATCTCGTCGAACACCTTCACGTACGTTGAAGGATTCGAGCGCGGCGTGCGGCCGATCGGCGATTGATCGATGGCGATCAGCTTATCGAGGTATTCAAGCCCGGTGATTTTGTCGTGCAGGCCTGGCTCACCGTCGCCGCCGTTCAAATCGCGACGTAAGGCTTCGACCAGAATGTCATTCACCAGCGAACTTTTGCCGGAACCGGACACGCCCGTGATGCACACGAAGACGCCGAGCGGAATCTCGAAATCGACGTTCTTCAGATTGTTGTGCCGCGCGCCCAGTACCGCGAGTTGCTTTTCACCGGCCGTGCGGCGACGCTCGGGAATGGCAATCGAGCGGACGCCGGACAGATAGTTTCCGGTGAGGCTGCGCTTGGCCTGCAAAATATCGTCGTAGCTGCCGGAGGCCACGACTTCGCCGCCGCGCACGCCAGGCCCGGGGCCGAAGTCGATGATGTGATCGGCCGCCCGCATCGTGTCTTCGTCATGTTCGACGACCACGACGGTGTTGCCCAAATCGCGGAGTTGTTCGAGCGTCGCCAGCAGCCGATCGTTGTCGCGCGGATGCAATCCAATCGACGGCTCGTCGAGGATATACG
>JAWXBP010000186.1 GCA_034440135.1 Planctomycetia bacterium | reverse complement strand
TGCCAGTTCGGCCTCACTCCAGGCAAACTCCCCGCTGCTCGGCGGGCGGAAATCGGTGTGCAGACTTCGGCCGCCCCACGAGGTCTTGATGATGAGCACTGGCTCATTCAGCCGCTTCTCCATCGTCAGGCCGAAGGTGAACTCAGGGCCGATCTTGTTCTCCGGGGCGCCGAACCCGGCCGTCAGCTTGCCCTTCGCCTCTGTCAGGTCGGAGTAGGCGTCGCCGAGGCAACCGACCGACGAGATCCACACCCTTTCGCACACATGCGGTTTGCCGTCCGGTCCGAGCATCTCCTTCAAGAGCGGGGCCTTCTTCGGGTCGTCGGCCATCGAGTCGAAAGTCGAGATGGCGGCGTGTCCCTGCATGTTCGACTGCCCGGCCAGGATGAACACCTTGAGAGGCTTTTTGACTTCGCCCGAACGATCTTCTTGGCGCTGACCTTCCACCGGCTGCTCGTCCGCGCGAGCCTGCCCCAAACAGCCGATTGCCAGGACTGCCCAAAAAACGAACGTTGATGTCGCTGACCGAAGGTGCATAAGAACCTCTGTTGCCGACCTTGTTCCAA
Organism: Planctomycetia bacterium; assembly: GCA_034440135.1. NCBI lineage: Bacteria > Pseudomonadati > Planctomycetota > Planctomycetia > Planctomycetia bacterium. The sequence continues at coordinate 2,748 of JAWXBP010000186.1, read as the reverse complement.
GAAGGTTTCCGCCGATCACCAATGGGCCGAAGTTGGGCCACCTGGCGCAAAGGCAATTAATTCTCGTAAGTCGAATCGTAGCTGTTGGTTGCTCCATTGTCACGCGATTGTGGGTGTGATCGGGGGCCACGCCCAAAGTTGATCGGACCCACGCCAAACATCCCGCCGGGTGGCGGACATTGCGTCGGCCTGGGTCGGACACGCACCCGTAATGTGCGCACGTGCGGATGCCACGCGCGGCGGCACAATACTCGCATGCTCTGTTATGGAAGAAATGCGGCGGTTCGCGCTGCCTTCGCGGGAAATCGCGCGGTTCAACGTGAGCGGACCGAACCCAAGCCGCCGTCGATTCCCAGCACCTGGCCCGTGACCCAACTCTGCTCCGAACTAAGCAGCCACTCAATTGCGGCGGCGACGTCTTCCGGTTCCCCGATCCTCCCCAATGCGTGCATGGCCGTCGAAGCCTTCAACGAGGCGTCGTTGGCCGTCAGTCGGACGGTCAGGGGCGTGCGGACCAGCCCTGGCGCTACACAGTTGACCCGGATGCCGCGAGGCCCGTAGGTCGCGGCTGCGGAAAGTGTCAGGCCGATCACCCCTGCCTTCGCGGCGGCAATGGCTTCGTGATTCGCCAGGCCGGTGCGTGCAGCAGCCGAGGACACGAGGACGATGGACCCGCCAGCATTCAGCATGGTTTTGGCGGCGGCCCGCACGACGGCAAAGGCCGTGGTCATATTCGTCGCGACGGTGGATAGCCACTCGGCCTCAGTCGTTAAGTGCGCAGGTTTGAGAAGCAACGAACCCACGCAATTCGCGACGCCATCGAGTCGACCATGCAATTGAACCACCTTCTCGACACAGGCATCCACTTCCTCAAAGCGCGTGGCATCGAGTGGGAATATCGACGCCTGAAGTTCGGCGCCAAGCAATTCGAGCTTCTCGACGTTCCGGCCGGCTATCACTAATCGCGCGCCGCGAGACGCCAGCCGGCGCGATAAACTTGCGCCGATGCCGCCCGCAGCGCCGAACACGAGGTAGGGTAGGAAGGCGTGGGATTGCTGTCGGGCGGCGTCATGCTGAAACCCTTGGGCGACGATGCATAGGGGCGGCAGACACGGCTCACCCGCGACGGTCCCATTTTCACCGAAGTCTAGGCGGATCCGGCGGGACGACAAGTGATTTCGTTCTCCTTACGGTGGCAGATTTCGCTGGCGCTTTTCGACCCTGGACGATTCCGTTGCGGCGGCGCCGCCAATCGAGGCCGTGCGTTTGGTCCCACTCTTGCAAACGGTGCAGCGGCGCTGCGAATTCCGAACGGCGTCAGCACTTGTGGCTGCGGCACTACTCCCGGCCACAGCTGACGTGGCAAACACGTTCAATTGGCAGGCCTCAGCGGGCAGCATCCGCCGGTTTCGCCAGACTTTTTCCAGGCCTCCCAAGATTTCGCGTTAAGCCGCGGTTATTGTCGCGGTTTTCTCGACGTGAACGATTTGCACGATTTTTGCCATTCAGGCGCGTGCGACGAACCTTTTAGAAAGGAACTCGAAGATGCATGACATTGTGGACACGGCTGTAGCGGCCGGGCCGTTCAAAACACTCGTGGCTGCTGTTCAGGCTGCCGGGCTGGTGGAAACGCTGAAAGGGGCTGGCCCCTTCACGGTGTTTGCCCCCACGGATGACGCCTTTGGCAAGCTTCCCGAGGACGTCGTGGCAGGTCTGCTCAAGCCAGAGAATCAGGCCAAGCTGCAAAGTGTGTTGACGTATCACGTCGTCTCCGGAAAGGTCATGGCCTCCGACGTGGTCAAGCTGAAGTCTGCCAAATCGTTGCAGGGACAAGAGTTGACGATTGACACCAACGACGGTGTGAAAATCGACGGAGCAAATGTCGTTCAGACTGATATTGCGTGCAGCAATGGCGTGATTCACATCATCGATTGCGTCGTGCTGCCCAAGTAGAGATTCGAGCGGTTGGATTGTTGCGATCTCAATTGCAGCTACCGGGCAATCGGACTGGCTGCAGTTGAGAAGCAACCGCGACACGATAGTGAATTCCTGCTGAGCACAGAAAGAACAGTATGACAAAGATTCAAATGGCCAAACTTGGCTTTGTGGTTGCGGCCGGCGCGTCGTTCTTGTTCTCCGTCTCGCTCTGGTTTACAGGCAGCAAGCAAGAAGGCGTGTTCGTGGGCCTCTGGGTTCCGTCAATCCTGAGTTTCGGGACTCTGCTGCTGGGGAGGCGGTCCAATGGATGACGTCGTAATCTTTATGGTTGGCTGCGGAGTGGCGGGCCTAGCAATCGCCTCTGCCTTGCTCGCGGTCATTGCCAGCGATCATCCAGATGACAAATGACTCTGACGTAAGGCCACGCCAAACGAATTAGAGGTCAGCTCAGAAACCGAATACTCGCTAGCTGACTTCTGGACTACGGTGATTGTGTTGAAAATCGACCTCTTCCTAACTGCCGACAATGAGGACCGTCAAATGGAGACCGAGCACACGACCACGTGGCCTGACCTGGCGATCGGGCTTTACGACCGCCTGACTGGGCGAAAGGCCGAGATTGTCTACGAGTTCGCGGACTTGCACATTCAGATTCCCGCCGGGACCGGCGCCCAGGCGGAACGCGCGAAATGGGTCTTGAATGGGATTGTGAAAATCCGCACGGGGGAATCGGGCCAACTCCCAAACTGACGATGGCCGGCCGAATCGACGGTGAGGTCAACGGCCGGCCTGTCAGTTTGACTGCAGAGG
>JAWXBP010000185.1 GCA_034440135.1 Planctomycetia bacterium | reverse complement strand
CTAGTGTAAGTGACTTTGCGAGATGCGGTAAGATGGTCGGGCCAGCGGTCGATCAAAGCGCGGGCGTCGTCGAGGCAAGTCGCCCAAACTAAACGCCGATTCAAGTTCGGAGTGACAATGAGTTCGAAGACGCCTCAGTTGCTGGATCAGGTTTGGCATTCACTCGACGTTTCCGACGTGGCTCGGACGCTGCAAACTCACGCCGCGCGGGGATTGCATCGCGACGAAGCGGCGCGGCGCTTAGCGCAATATGGCCCCAACGCATTGGCGCAGTCGAAGGGGCGATCGGCGTTGGCGATTCTCCTGGCCCAGTTTCGCAGCTTAATGGTGCTGCTGCTCGGCGCGGCCACATTGATCGCCTTCGCAATGGGGGAAAACATTGAGGGCCTGGCCGTGTTGGTCGTGATCGTGCTCAATGCGGCGATCGGTTTCTTCACGGAGTGGAAGGCCGAACTGACGCTGAGCGCGTTGCTGCGGCAGATCGTACCGCTGGCCCACGTGATTCGCGACGGCGCGGAACACCAGATTGCGGCGACAGACCTGGTGCCTGGCGACCTAATTGTGCTGCTGGCCGGCGCGCGGGTTCCGGCGGATGGGCGCGTGATCGAAAGTGCCCGGTTGCAGATCGAGGAGGCCGCGCTGACGGGGGAATCGGTGTCCTCGTCGAAAAAAGTGGACGTGATCGCCGATCCGCATGCGCCGCTCGGCGACCGCTTCAATATGGCCTTTATGGGCACGACGATCTCCGACGGCCGCGGCAAGTTGCTGGTGACGGCGACCGGCGCCCAGACCGAGGTTGGCAAAATCGGCAAGTTGATCGACGAGGCCGGCAGCCGCGAAACGCCGTTGGAGATCAAGCTGGCGAAACTCGGCCGGTTGTTGATCGTGATCGTGTTGGCGCTCTGCGGCGTGATTGTGCTGGCCGGTTGGTACCGGGGCGTGAGCGATTTCTGGCACATGTTGACACTCGGCATTTCGCTGGCCATTGCCGCCGTGCCGGAAGGATTGCCGGCTGTCGCGACGATGACGCTGGCCCTCGGCATGCAGCGGATGGCCAAGCTCGGAGCGCTGGTGAGGCGATTGCCGGCCGTCGAAACCTTAGGCTCGACCAGCATCATCTGCACCGACAAGACCGGCACGCTGACCAAAAACGAAATGACGGTCCGCGCGATTGTATTGCCCGACGATCGCATTGAGCTCACCGGCAGCGGGTACGACGTTGACGGAGCGTTTCAGCGCGACGGCAAGTCGTTTGTGCCGCGCGACGACGAGCGCCTGATGCTCGCGTTGCGCATCGGCTTGCTTTGCAATGACGCGAAGGTTGATCGCGACGACGGCGAGGCCGTCGTGCTGGGCGATCCGACCGAAGCGGCACTAGTCGTCGCGGCGGAAAAAGCCGGACTCAATGCCGTTGAGCTGCAAAGGCAATTCCCGCGCGTCAACGAGGTTCCCTTCGACAGCGATGCCAAGCGGATGGTGACCGTGCATCGGACGCCCGATGGAAAGACCGTGGCATTCGTCAAAGGCTCGCCGGGCGCATTGTTGACGGCGAGCGTCGCGCAGGTTTCCGGCGCGACGCTGGATGAGACGTCAAGGCGAAAATGGCTGGAAGTGAACGAATCCTTGGCGAAGGACGCGCTGCGCGTGTTGGGTCTGGCGTACCGCGAGTTGCCGGCGGGGCATCGCGACGAAGACTTGCATCGGGAACTGACGTTTGTCGGACTGGTGGGGATGATCGACCCCTTGCGCGACGAGGCGAAAGCGGCCATTGCGACGTGCCGCGCCGCCGGCATTCGCGCGGTGATGATCACGGGAGATCAGGAGGCCACGGCCAAGGAAATCGCCAAGCAACTCGGGATCGATCTCGATCCTCGCGGCGGCAAATTGCAGATCGTACACGCGCGAGAGCTGACGAATCTGGATGCAGCCGGCTGGGACCGGATCACGGCCAACGCCGCGGTATTCGCCCGGGTATCGCCCGAACATAAGTTGCGAATCGTCGAGTCGTTACAACGGCAAGGGCACGTCGTGGCGATGACGGGCGACGGCGTGAATGACGCGCCGGCGCTCAAGAAGGCCGACATCGGCATCGCCATGGGGATCAAAGGAACCGAAGTCGCCAAGGAAACGGCGGCGATGATCATCACGGACGACGATTTCTCCACGATTGTCGACGCCGTCGAGCAGGGGCGGATCATCTATGCGAACATCCTGCGGTTTATTCACTACCTGTTCTCGTGCAACCTGTCCGAGATTCTCACCGTTTTCATCGCACTGATCGCCGGCTGGCCTTCTCCGTTGGCGGCATTGCAAATTCTCTGGCTGAACTTGATCACCGACGTGTTTCCCGCCCTGGCATTGGCGCTGGAGCCTTCGGCGCCGGGGATGATGAAGCATCCGCCGCGTGACGCTCACGAATCGCTGCTCACGCCGCGGTTCCTGGGGCTGATCGCCTGGCAAGGGGCGTTGCTATCGGCGGCGGCGCTGACCGTGTTCTACTTGGGACGCCGTTGGTATGGCGCCGACGGCGACGGTGCACAGCACGCGACGACGCTGTCGTTCATGACCCTGGCGCTCGGGCAGGTGTTTCATGCCTTCAACGCGAGATCGCAACGGCGTTCCGCTTTCCATCGCATGTTCACCAACCCCTGGCTCTGGGCGGCGGTGGTTTGTTGCGTGGCGCTGCAACTTTGCGCGATCTACGTGCCGTTCTTGAGGACGGTGCTCAAAACGACGCCCATGAATGTTGCAGATTGGGCGTTAGTCGCCGCGGCGGCGCTGGGGCCGATTGCCATCGTGGAAGTGGTCAAGTTCGTACAGCGAAAGTCGTCGACGAACTAACTTGTCGCGTGCTTATCCGCCGCAGCTTGATTCGCAACTTGTGCCGCAGGTGGCGGCGTGTTCCGCCACGGGCGGCGACCAGGGGGCGTCATTGACGCGGGTCACGACGAAGCCCAGGTCTTCGATCATGCGGTAGTCCTGATCCGGCGCCTGGCCGCGCGTGGTCAGGTAGTCGCCGACGAAGATAGAGTTCGCGGCGTACAGCCCCAGCGGCTGGAGCGAACGCAGGTGCAGCTCGCGCCCGCCGGCGATGCGAATCTCGCTCGTCGGATTGGCGAAGCGGAACATTGCCAAGACTTTCAGGCAGTAGCGCGGATTCAAGTCGCTCTTGCCGGCGAGCGGCGTGCCGTCGATTGGGTTCAGGAAGTTGACCGGAATCGATTCGACGTTCAGATCGCGCAGGGAGAAGGCCATCCGCACGACGTCTTCGTCCGCTTCGCCCATGCCGATGATGCCGCCGGAGCACAATTCCATCCCGGCGTTGCGCACGGCTTGCAGGGTGTCGATACGGTCTTGAAACGTATGTGTCGTGCAGATCTCGGCGTAGTGGGCTTCGCTGGTGTTCAGGTTGTGATTCACCTTGTCGACGCCGCAGGCCTTGAGCTGAGCGGCTTGTTCCGGCGTCAGCAAGCCGAGGCAGGCGCAGATATTGAGGTCGTACTTGGCCTTGATCTCCGGGACGATCGACGTCACGGCATGCATCTCGCGCTCGTTCGGGCCACGGGCGCTGATCACGATGCAGTAGGTTTTCGAACCCTGCTCGGCGGCCAGCCGGGCGCCGTCCAGGAGCTTGTCGCGCTGCAAAATGTTGTAGCGGGGAATCTCCGCCTCAGAGACCTTCGATTGCGAGCAATAGCTGCAATCCTCCGGACAAAGGCCGCTCTTGGCGTTCATCAGGAAGTACAATTGCACCCGGTTGCCGAAGTGTCGCTGCCGAATTTGGTAGGCGGCCGCGAGAATACTGAGCAACTCTTCGTCCGGCGCCCGCAAAATGCTCAAGGCCTCTTCAAACGTGAGCCGATGGCCTTCCAGGACCTGGTCGGCCAGGCGATTCCATTCCGATCGCTGGGCGGGCAAGAGGCTCAACATCGACGGGAAACTCCGGAAAAACGTGACCGCATTGCACTCCCCAAGTATCCACGCGGTAAGAGTTTCGGCAAGACGGGCCAGCTTCGGCCCGCAGCAGATGCCCACCAGCCCGACGCGCCAGCGAGGGGGAGTTGACGTAGGATAAGCGGATAGCGTTTAACTTAGGGTAGGGGAACCTCGCCCTAGATAGACACCTAAACATGCCCAGCTTTCATTACGTGCGAATCGGAGTCCTGGGGCACGTCGGGCGATTTGTCGCCTCGGACGGGACTCGGTATCCGCGCGGAACGCGCGTGGTCACGCGCACGGCACGTGGGCTGGAGATTGGCGAAGTCCTGGCGCCGCCTCAGGCGGACGAGCCGGGCGATTCCGACGGCAAGCTGCTCCGCGGGATGACCGTCGAGGACCAACTGCTGGCCGCCCGGCTGGAGAAAAATCGGACGGCCGCCTTCAACGCGTGCGTCGACGAAATGCGCGCGGCGGGCTCAGGCGCCACGCTGATGGACGTCGAACATCTCTTCGACGGGCAAACGCTGGCATTCTATTTCCTGGGCGAACAGCCGCCGGAGTTGGCCGAGCGGTTGGAGGCGCTGGCCGAAGCGTATGAATCACAGGCGCAGTTGCGCAACTTCACGGACGCCCTCGTAAATGGTTGCGGCCCCGGCTGCGGGACGGAGGCCGCCACGGGAGGCGGCTGCACCAGTTGCTCGACCGGCTGCGCGGTGGCCGGCGCATGCGGAACGAAAAACGCCCGACATTAGCCCGTTGCGTCAGCGAGTGGGAAACACCCAGACGAATGCCGGGAATCACGCTGGGCGGGGACCACGCCAGTTTTTGCAGTTGTTTTGAGGGGGCAGGATTGGTCAAGAGGAGGATTGGCGGATTTTGTGATCGGCTGCGGCGCGTGAGTGGTTGAGGGGTCGACTTTTAGTTTGGAGGTCGAAGGCCTGGATGCCGCGCAGTCATTTTGGCGGCGGAGAGATCTCGACTTTTGCAGCGTCTGTCGGAGATCAGGGGCGAGGAGCAATTGCGCGGTGAGAGTTCCATCGCACGCTCGGCCGACCGGTCGTGCAGTAGCCGGCCTCACACTACGCGTTCAGCGATTCCAGAATGCGATCCGCGCGGCGTTTGATGTCGCGCAGCGGATGATCGGACCGAACACGACGGTCTTCGACCTCAAAAACGTGAAACAGCGGCAGCGGGTCGTCAAAATCCCCACGCATCGTCGCCTCCTGCAATCCACCCCGCCAGTCGATCACAATAAAATAGCCGATTCATCGGAGTTTTTCAGCAGCCTGCTAGTGTCGCGAGCGTCCTGCACGACGGCCTCGCATCCACATGAGTGATGCGACGATGCTTAACGCGGCGAGCGCCACTCCCGCCGGTTCTGGTACAGGACTCCCGCCCCCTTCGCCGAAGTTGTTTCGGACCGCGTTCAGGTCCGCGATCGTTACCTCGTCGTCGTTGTTGGTGTCGCCGAGGACGTCGGGACCGAAGGAGCCGAAATTATTCCGGACGTTGTTCAGGTCGGTGACATTGACCAGGCGATCATTGTTGGTGTCGCCGGGGACCGGGGCACGCAGGTCGATGTGGCCAATCGCGCCGGCGAAATTCGTCGGCGAATTGACCGCTGTCGTGCCGTTTTTCAGCAGCGAAAGTACACCGTCCAAGGGAAGTTGGCCGGCGGCAATGGTCATCGTCGCAGAGTTGTTCGCCCAATTCAGGAAATCCCCGGCTGGATTGAAAAAATTGGCCGGAATGAGGTAGTCGGGAGTCACTGCGCCCGGCAAGGCCGCGTAAGCCGCCGTGCCGAAAATGAAACTCTTATTGGCGGTTAAATTACTCGGCAAGTCGGTGGTCACCGCGAACGGAGGACCGTTCGAGTCCAACGCATGCCCGGCCATGAGATCTTCGCCATTGAACGGTGTACGCATCTCGATGAACTGAACGCTACCGTCTTCGTTGGAGAAGGCCTCGGTGAAGGCCCAACGGTGAAATGCCGCCTGGATGTCCGTTGCGAAAGCACTGATCGCCGATGCAAACGCCGCACAAACGATCAATCGCCGCATGCAATTTGAGGGCATCACTGCACCTTGCTGGTAAACCTTGAATCAGCGGCTGGCCCGAGCGCCATTGTTGTAGTGGCGCGAGACCATGTCAAAAGAAAAGTACGGACGCCGTTGGATTTCGGATTCAGCGGCGTTCCGAAAATTCTCGAATCTCGCGCACTCGCGCCGCTAACCGCCGACAGGAAGCCGCATCGAGGCCACTGGTGCGCCCGGCCCCGCAGGCCAACCCGCGCACTGCCAGGTAGTCGGCTGAAAGTTCCAAAGCGGTTCCCAATGAATTCCACGTCAACCCGCCACCGACCACCGTAAGCAACCCCGACGCGCTGGCTCGGGATAGGAACGCGGCCAACTCCGCTGCAGGCCAATGCGTGAAGACGTCCCCAGCGGACTTGTCATACGTGTCGACAAGGATCGCCGCGCAGGAATGCTCGATCGCCGCCGCCAGGATGCGGCCTGGCGCAGGCGCTCTCGCCGTCGTCGCGTCGGCGTACACCACAGCCACGACATCACAGCCCGCGGGGCGATGATCCACGCGGTCCCGCCAGGCGCTTTCCCAATCCGGCTGATCGGCCGCGCCGGCCAGGCCGACTTTTGCGTAACGGACGCCGATGGGGATTGCTGCGGCGTTCGCCGAAGTGCTTGCTTCCAACTCCCCTAACGCACAACTAACCGGCACGCGTCCTGCAACAACGCCCAGGACGTCGCGCCAAACCGCCGGATCGGCGGCCCCGAGCGCGCCGCGGTTGGGCTCCTTCACGTCAATCAGATCGACGCCGCAATCGAGCGCGATCTGAGCCTCAGCGGCGCTGCGCACGCTGACCAGCAATCGCGTCATGACGCCGTCTGCTGAGGGAGTTTTCGTTGTGCTTCCAGCAGACGCTCGTTCAACCGCCGCACGACCGCGAGGTTCAGCGGTTCCGTCCAGGTGCCGCGGATGGTGATGTAGCTATCGCACCAGGCGGCCAGGCGATAGTCGACCGCGTGGTGCGACCACTCTTCCGCCCGATCGGAGAGCTTAATGACTAATGTCGTCGTTTCCGTGCGCGCATGTTTCTCGCCCGGCAGCAACGCCGGTCCCTGGCCCATCAGAAAGCACTCGACGATTCCAATCGGCACGCGAATGGGCGACGTTCCCTGCAGGTAAGCCAAGAGGTTGCGGCCGTCGTAGGCCAGACGCGGAACCCGCCACATCGCGCCTATCAATAACCCGCCGAGGATCGCCCCCGAAAGCAGGCTGATCCCGGCCACGCGGCCGACGGGCGATTCGGCCGACCAATATCGCAGCAGTGCGCCGCCCCCAATGAGTAAGAACAGCAGTGCCAGCAGCGCCGCGGCCTTCAACATTCGCGGATTGTTTTTCAGCCAGACTTCACGCATAGCCCGCAATCTAGCATTCGGGCGTCGCGGCGCGAAAGTCCCGCCGTCTTACAAGTCATTGAGCGGTCCATTAGACTAGGTCCTCAACACGGCGTTCAGGCGGCGATTCGTGTCATCACGTTTCACCCCATTTCACGGGACCTGCCAGGAATCGCATGACGGACACCGAACACGCTGCCACTCCCTCGGAAAAACCGGTTCTCTTCGCCCTGATCGCCGTGGTGGCGATCTATGCCGTCGCCCTGTTTCTGCCTGCGACGGCCGGTTACTTCGCCCCCGCCCAGCATGAGGCCACCCACGAGGAGCACGCCGCGCCGCACGTGCTCGCGGTGCTGCCATTTGCGTTATTGCTGGGCTGCATCGCGGTGCTACCGCTGGTCTCCGCCGCCGCACATTGGTGGGAAAGTAACCTGCACCGGTTCTACGTCGCGGCCGGATTGGCGCTGGCTACGCTGGCCTATTACTTGGCGCGCGGAGGGACTGCGGCAGTCGGCCTGACGCTGGAACATGCCATCCTGGCCGAATATATCCCGTTCATCGTGCTGCTGTTTAGCCTCTACACGATCTGCGGCGGTATTCGCATCTCCGGCGACTTGCCCGCACATCCGGCGACGAATGCCGCCTTCATCGCGGCAGGCGCGGTGCTGGCCAGCTTTATCGGCACCACCGGCGCCGCGATGTTGCTCGTACGTCCACTGTTGGAAACCAACCGCGAGCGCAAAAAAGTCGCGCACACCGTGGTGTTCTTCATTTTCGCCGTCTGCAATTGCGGCGGTCTGCTGACGCCGCTTGGCGATCCGCCGTTGTTCCTCGGTTACTTGCGCGGTGTGGATTTCCTCTGGACCGCGCGGCTCTGGCAGGAATGGCTGTTTGTGAACGCCTGCCTGGTCGCCATCTACTATCTCTGGGACCGCCTCTACGCCTACCCGCGCGAGTCCGCCGCCGATGTGCGCTTGGACGAAACGCGCATTCGGAAACTCAAGTTCTCCGGGATGTTCCCCAACGCGCTGTTGCTTGGCGGCGTGGTCGCCAGCGTGGCGTTCCTGGATCCCAGCAAGGCCCTGCCAGGCATGGATTGGCATCCGCCGGTCTATCTCCGCGAGGCCGTGCAACTAGGGCTCGTGGCGGCGTCGCTGGCGTTCGGTTCGCAGCCGGTGCGAAAGGCCAATCAATTCAGCTACGGGGCGATCGTCGAAGTCGCCGTCCTGTTCATCGGCATCTTCATCTGCATGCAGCCGGCGTTGCAGATTCTTCATGATCAGGGCGGCAAACTCGGCGTCAACACCCCGCACCGCTTCTTTTGGGCCACGGGCACGCTCTCCAGCGTGCTGGACAACGCCCCGACCTACGTCGTGTTTCTGGAGGCCGGCAAAACCATTCCGCCGCTCGAGGGCGACCCGGTGTTCGAGCTTCCTGATGGACGGATAGACGAGCGGATTCTGGCCGCCATCAGCCTGGGCGCGGTGATGATGGGCGCGATGACCTACATCGGCAACGGGCCGAATTTCATGGTGAAGGCCATCGCCGAACAGGCAGGCGTGTCGATGCCTAGCTTTTTCGGCTACATGCTTTATAGTTTGTGCGTACTGCTTCCTATTCTGGCCGTGATGACCTGGCTTTTCATTTGAGCATCGCTCTGGCCGCGGCGTTGGCCAAGCCGTGCCGGCAGTGGTGACAGCCTGAGCGTCCGGCGCTCCCCGCGAGTGTGCCGCCACGCATGTCGTTTATCACCATTGGCACGCAGTCCGAGCTAGCCAACTTCTGCGAACGGCTGCGCTCCGCCGAGTATATCGCCTTCGACACGGAGTTCGTCTCCGAACACAGCTACCGCACGCAGCTTTGCCTCGTGCAGGTCGCCATCCCGGGCCTGACGGCCGTGATCGACCCGCTGTCGATCGACGACATGCGCCCGTTCTGGGACGCGGTCGTCGCGCCGGGGCACCAGACGATCGTCCACGCGGGACGTGAAGAAATCGTCTTCTCGCTGGCCGCCACCGGACGCCCGCCGCACAACCTGATCGATGTGCAACTCGCCGCCGGGCTAATGGGCGTCGAGTTCCCGGCTGGCTATGGAACGCTGGCATCGCGGCTCCTCGGCAAGCGGATCAACAAAGCGGAAACACGCACCGATTGGCGCCGCCGACCCCTGACAGCGCAGCAAGTCGCCTATGCCCTCAGCGACGTAGAACATCTCGCCGCTCTGCGCGACCTGATTCTCGGCAAACTAGAAAGCCTCGGTCGGCTAGATTGGCTCCACACGGAAACGGCGAGCTGGCTGGCCGAGATCGAAGCCTCGCGCGGGAAGGAACGCTGGCGCCGCGTTTCCGGCAGTTCCGGCCTCAGCCGCCGGCGACTGGCGATCGTTCGCGAGATTTGGCGTTGGCGCGAGGAAGAGGCCGAACGCCGCGATTGCCCCGCCCGCCGCGTGCTACGAGACGACTTGATCGTCGAGTTGGCCAAGCGCGAACTCGCCGACCCGAACAAAATTCGCGCCGTCCGCGGGCTGGAACGCGGCGACCTCAAGTACGCGTTGCCGAAGCTCACCGCCTGCATCGAACGCGCGCTCCATTTGCCGGAAAGCGACTGTCCGGAAATCGTCCGCACGGAAACCAACCCGCAGCAGACGATGGTCACGCAATTGCTTTCGTCGGCGCTCGGCAGCATTTGCCGCCAGGCGCAGGTTGCGCCCAGCCTGGTCGGGACGGCCAACGACGTCCGCGACCTGGTTTCATTTCATCTCGGCGATCTCGGCGAATCGGCCGAGCCGCCACTCCTGACGCAGGGCTGGCGCGCGGGTGTCGTCGGCGAGGTACTCAAAGACCTGCTGCTCGGCCGCACCACGCTCCACATCGTCGACCCCCGCGCCGAACAACCGCTGGCCTTCGAGCCGCGTAAGACGAGCTGAGTAACGCACCCTAGGCGAATGGGCTCTCAATTCGCTATCTTGGCCAAGAACTTGGCCGGTCACGGCCCGCTCGCTACAACGCATCGCAATTCGCGCGAATTCCTTACGGAGGAGAATTCCATGGCACGCCCAACTTGGCAATGGACGCTGGTGATTGCAACATGTTTGCTCGGACTCCCGAGCTGTGGCGCGCCCCCCGCGACGCCCGCCCCCGAGGCCAAGACCGTCGAAGTCGCCGAAGAGTTGCCGACGCCCGTACCGGCCGACGCCGCGACCGCCGTACCCAAGCCCGCTGCCGCCAGCAGCGAATCCAACTCCACGACCACGCCTGTCGCTCCCCAGCCGCCCATGAACGATACGATGCCCGGTATCCCGCTGATTGCGCGTGAAACGCTGTTCGGCAACCCGCAACGCGCCGCGGCCCGGATCAGTCCGGACGGATCGAAGCTGAGCTTCCTGGCCCCGGTCAATAACGTCCTCAACGTCTGGGTCGGCCCGATCAGCGATCCCTCGGCAGCGAAAGCGGTCACCAACGACACGAAGCGCGGCATCCGCGGTTACTTCTGGTCGTACACGTCGAAGCACCTGCTCTACACGCAGGACCAGGACGGCGACGAGAACTGGCACGTCTACAGCGTGAACCTGGAATCCGGCGAAACCAAGGACCTCACGCCGATCGAGGAGGTGAACGCCCAAATCGAAGGCGTCAGCGAAAAGTTCCCGAATGAAGTGCTGATCGGCCTCAATGATCGCAACAAGGAGCTTCACGACGTCTACCGCGTGAACATCGAAACCGGCGAGCGCACCCTGCTCCAGGAGAATCCCGGTTTGGCCGGCTTTGTGATCGACGACGACTACCGCGTGCGGTTCGGCATGCAGTACAGCCCGCAAGGCAAGAAGCTGCTCAAGCCGAACGACGCGCAAGGCTGGGACGACTATCTCGTGATCCCGATGCAGGACGCGATGACGTCCAGCCCGGCCGGCTTCGACAAGACCGGCAACATCCTGTACTTCATCGAGAGCCGCGACCGCGACACCGGCGCGCTGACCGCCATCGACATCCCGACCGGCGCGCAAACCGTCGTGGCGGAAGATCCCCGTGCCGATCTGAGCGGCGTGATCTCGCACCCCACGGAAAAAACCATTGAAGCGGTCGCCTTCACCTATGCGCGCGAGGAATGGAAGATTCTCGATCCCAGCGTGCAACCGGACTTCGACTACTTGAAGTCGGTGCATGAAGGCGAGTTCCAGATCACTAGCCGCACGCTCGACGACCAGCATTGGACCGTGGCCTATCTCACCGACAACGGTCCGGTGTTGTACTACTACTACGATCGCGCGGCGAAGAAGGCGAACTATTTGTTTGCCAATCGCGACGATCTGAAGGGCTTGCCCTTGGTCCACATGCACGACGTGGTGATCAAGGCGCGCGACGGGCTCGACCTGGTCAGCTATCTAACATTGCCGCCCGGTTCGGACGAAGACGGCGATGGCCGACCGTCGAAGCCGGTCCCGATGATCCTCGACGTGCACGGCGGACCCTGGGCGCGCGACGAGTGGGGCTTCAACCCCGATGCGCAACTCTGGGCCAACCGTGGCTACGCGGTCTTGAACGTAAACTTCCGCGGCTCGACCGGCTTCGGCAAGAAGTTCATTAACGCCAGCGCCAAGGAGTGGGCGGCCAAGATGCACGACGATTTGCTTGACGCCGTGGATTGGGCGAAGACGGAGAAGATCGCCGATCCTGACAAGATCGCCATCATGGGCGGCAGTTACGGCGGCTACGCCACGTTGGTCGGCCTCACATTCACGCCGGACGTGTTCAATTGCGGCGTCGATATCGTCGGCCCCTCGAATTTGAAAACGCTGCTGGCTTCGGTGCCCGAGTACTGGATGCCCATGATGCCGATCATGCATGAACTGATGGGCGATCCCGAATCCGAGGCAGGGCAAAAGCTGTTAGAGGAACGCTCGCCCCTCAACTTCGTCGAGAAGATCGCCAAGCCGCTCCTCATCGCGCAAGGCGCCAACGACCCGCGCGTCAAGCAAGCCGAAGCGGACCAGATCGTCGCCGCGATGAAGTCGAAGCAGATTCCGGTGACCTACGTGCTCTATCCGGACGAAGGGCACGGCTTCGCCCGACCGGAAAACCGCATGTCCTTCTACGCCGTGGCGGAAGCCTTCCTCGCGGAACACCTCGGCGGCCGCTACGAGCCGATCGGCAAAGCCTTCGACGGCGCCACGATCACCGTTCCGGACGGAGCGAGTGACGTGCCAGGCCTGGAAGCGGCGCTGAAGGCCAAATAGGCCGGAGTTCCAGCAGTAAACCTGTGGGAGGCGTCTCCGACGCCGATGGAGTGGGCGCGGGCTTCAGTGCACTCCGCTTGTGCTGAACGTCGTTTTAATCGGCGTCGGAGACGCCTCCCACAGGCGCGCAGCTATACGCCGGACTACAGTTTGCCAAGCGCCTCAATCAGCAACTCGCGCACCCGGCCTGGATTGACGTTGGGGTTCTTCTTCTTCGCCTGCCCTACGAGTGAACCAATCGCTTGCATCTTGCCGGCCTTGAAATCCTCGGCCACTTTGGGATTCGCCGCGACCAACTCCTGACAGAGGGCGACGAGTTCCGATTCATCGACCTGCTCGATCCCCTTTTCGCGCATCACTTCGTCGGCGGAGCGTCCTGTATCGATCATCGCCTGCAACACTTCACGCGCGCGACTTGTGATCAATTCGCCAGCCTGCACTTTTTTCAACAACACCACTAGCGCCGGCGCGGTCACCGGAAATGCCGCGATGTCCCAATTCCGTTCATTCAGCATGCGCAACACGTCTTGTTGCAGCCAATTGCTGGCCAACTTGCCATCACCGGTGGCGGACGCGACGTGCAGGAAATAATCGACCAGCGCACGCCCCTGGTTCACCAGCACATCGCTGTCGTAGGGGCTGAGGCCGAACTCGGTTTCCAGCCGCGTTCTTAGCGTCGCCGGTAGTTCACCCAACGAGGCGAGCACTTGCTCCACTTGCGCATCCGTCACTGTGACGGGCGCCAAATCCGGGTCCGGAAAATAGCGGTAATCGCTCGATTCTTCTTTGTGCCGCTGTCCGCGCGTGACATTCGCGGCGTCGTCCCAGCCGCGAGTTTGCTTCGGCACGTCGCCGAGTTTCTGGCCCGTCTCTTGCCAGACCTCATACAGGCGTTCCGCCTCATAGGCCAACGCCCGTTCGACGGCTCGAAAACTGTTCATGTTCTTGATTTCGACGATCGGCGTCGCCACTTTGCCGTCCGGCGTATCGATGTGCAGGTTGATGTTGCCGTCGACGCGGAGGCTCCCTTCCTGCATGTTGCAATCGGAGACGCCCAGATACGTCAGCAGCAATTTCAACTCCGACAGAAACGCTTTCGCTTCGGCTGGCGAACGCATATCCGGCTGCGAGACGATTTCCAGCAGCGGCGTGCCCGTGCGGTTCAAATCGATCTGACTATCCGCCACGCCGGCCCGTTCGTCGTGCATGCTCTTGCCGGCGTCTTCTTCCAGATGCGCGCGGATGATGCCGACGCGTTTCGGCTCGAACTTGCCTTTCGGATCGCTGATCTCCAGCCAGCCGTCGTGGCTGAAGGGCAGATCGAATTGACTGATCTGATAACCCTTCGGTAAGTCGGGATAGTAGTACTGCTTGCGGTCCCACTTGGTGAACCGCGCGAGCTGACAGTTGATCGCCGCCGCCGTGCGCAGCGATAACTCAAAGGCCTTTCGATTCATCACCGGCAACGCCCCCGGCATGCCCAGGCACACCGGACAGATCTGCGTATTCGGCGCAGCGCCGAACTCCGTGCTGCAACCACAGAAGAGCTTACTCTCCGTGGCCAACTGCACGTGAACCTCAAGGCCGATGATGACGGTGTAGGGGGACAAGGGAAATGATGAATGCAGAATGATGAAGGATGAATTCGGAACGAAAAGGTTTTGTCACTCCTAAAGCTTCGGTCGCCGCTGGTGCCAGTCTGTCGCCTGCTGGAATTGATGCGCTGCCCGCAGCAGCGTTTCTTCCTGAAATGGCGGCGATTGCAACTGCACGCCGATCGGTAGCCCTGACTTACTCTGCCCGCATGGGAAGGCGATGCCGGCGATGCCTGCCAGGTTGGCCGTGACCGTGTACAAATCCTCGCGGTACATGGCGAGCGGATCGTTCGTCTTCTCGCCGATCTTAAAGGCGGTCGACGGCGTAACCGGGCCGACGATCAGGTCGACTTGCTCAAAGGCGCGATCGAAATCCTGGCGGATCAATCGCCGGACTTTGAGCGCCTTCACGTAGTAAGCGTCGTAGTACCCGGCGCTCAACGCGTACGTGCCGAGCATGATCCGCCGTTTGACTTCGGGTCCGAAACCTTCGCTGCGCGATTTCCGATACATTCGCACGAGCGCGGTATCAAGATGCTCCGCCGCGCGCTTGTTACCGGCGGCGAGGAGTTGCTTGCGCTCCGCGTCGAGTTCCGCTAGTAGTTGTCCCTCATCGGCGCGATAGCCGTAGTGAACGCCATCGTAGCGGGCGAGATTGCTGGAAGCCTCGCTGGGGGCGATGACATAGTACGTCGCCACGCCATACTTCCCGTGCGGCAATGCGACATCGCGAATCTCCGCGCCAAGCGAGCGATACGCGTCGATGGCCTGCTCGACCGCGGCGGCGACTTCCTCGTTCAAGCCTTCGCCGAAGTGTTCCTTGACGACGCCGAGCTTCAACCCTTTGAGCGAAGTGTTCAACAATTCCCGATACTTAGGCACCGGCCGATCGACGCTCGTGGCGTCGCGCGGATCGTGTCCGGCGAGCACCTCCAGCAACAGCGCGCAATCTTCCGCCGAATGCGCCATCGGACCGATCTGGTCGAGGCTGCTGGCGAAGGCGATCAGCCCATAGCGGCTGATGCGCCCGTAAGTTGGTTTGAGTCCCGTGATGCCGCACAATCCCGCGGGTTGCCGAATGGAACCGCCGGTGTCGGTGCCGATTGCCAGCGGCGCCAGCGAGGCCGCGATAGCTGCCGCCGAACCGCCGCTGCTTCCGCCGGCGACACGGGTTGTGTCCCAAGGATTGCGCGTGGGCCCAAAAATCGACGACTCGGTCGAACCGCCCATCGCGAATTCGTCGAGGTTTGCCTTGCCAAGAATCACGCCGTCGGCCGCACGGAGTTTGGCGACGGCCGTCGCGTCGTAAGGAGGCGAAAAATTCCGCAACATCCGCGACCCGCAGGTGGTGGGCTCACCCTGGGTGCAGAGCAAATCCTTGACCACAACCGGCAGGCCGGCCAAGGCGCCGATCGATTTTCCCGCGGCGCGCTTTTCGTCGACCTTACCCGCGTCCGCCAGCACTTTGGCGTGATCCACGCGGATCATCGCGTTGACGCGCTCGTTCACCTGGTCAATGCGCGCGAGGCAGGCTTGGGCGGCGTCGGTCGCGGAGACTTCGCCGCTCCTGAGTTGCTGGAGCAGTTCGGCGGCGGATAATTCCGTCAGCGACACCGGCTCAATCCCCTAGCACTGCGGGGACGAGAAAACACGCGCCGTCATGATGCGGGGCCGAAGCCAAAGCCTGTTCGCGCGCCAGCGACGGTTGAACGGCGTCATCGCGAAAGACGTTCGTCACTTCCACCGCGTGGGCCATCGGGGCGACCCCCTCGGTGTCCAACTCGCCAAGTTGCTCGACATAGCCGACGACCTTGGAAAGCTGCTCCGTCAGGGCGTCTAATTCTTCCGCAGACAGGCGCAGCCGCGCTAATAGGGCGACTTTTTCGACATCTTGGCGCGTGAGACCCATAAGCGACCGGTGGAGCACTTAACCAAGAAAGACATGCCGTCCGGCGAGTCGGTTCGCGCTACTTGGCCGCGGCCGCGACCTTCGCGCCGCCAGCCTCGCCCGGCAGCCGGAACGGAGCCGCTTTGACGGCCTTCCGTACGGTCCCGCTGCGCAGGCAACGCGTGCAGCAGATCACGGTCCGATTCCCGCCGCCGACAGTGATTTTCACCCGTTGCAGGTTCGGCTTGAACTGGCGGCGGCTAATGCCGGTGACCTTGGTACCGACGCCCCCCAAGTACTTCGCCTTACCGCGAATCGTCACTTGGTTGCCGGTTTGGGGACCCCGTCCGCAGATATCACATTGGCGAGCCATCGCTGTTCAAACCCCTTCGGGCCGTCCTGGTCAGTCGAAATCGGTCGTTTGGTCGAAACGCGTAGTATACGGGAGTTCGCCTCGCCCGCAAGTCGTAATGCCTGACCGCCCGGGAACGGAGGTGCATCCTGTACTTTTCGGGTGGGAGTGGATTGATCATGATTGGTTGAGGGAATTTTGGTTGGATGGGTTTTTTTTGCCGGCAGGAAGCTGGCGAAGTGAGGAGATCAGGGATGAGAATTAACGATCCGATGCGGGCGCGCATGCAGGCGTTTGCCCGCGAGCTTCAGGAAGAATTGGGGCCGCTGGCGGTATAGATGGCGAGGCCTGTTTGATGGAAGCCGCGGTAGACTGGGGAGTTCTGTTGGGCGATGCATTGGCTCGGACAGTGACCGAGCGGGAGTTGCCGGCGACCACCGATTCGGGCGACTTCGCCGTAGAGGCGACCTGTCCCGAGTGCCAACAACTGGGCCGTTGGAAAGGCTCGCGAAAGCGCCGCATTGAGACGCGGAGCTAGCCGAAATGACTGGCTTCGTCGGCGCCGATGTTTGCCAGGTCCGTGATGCCGGGCGCCCGCCGCGACCACGGGCTGGTCTGCCAGTTGTCAGGCATAGCGCGATCCGGGACAAAGCCGGGCAAGCGAAAACGGAAGAAGTCCGCCAGCGCTTGGAGAAACGGCTCGTACAGCGCACGCAGCTCGTTCAATCGCTCGAGATGCTCGGGCGAGAGATCGCCCTGCGATCGTAACGCGAAGAGTTGTTGCGCTTCGGTCGCGGTCAAACGCTCCGCTGGGTCGTTGCCCGGCGGCAGCCAGAGCACCAGGCAAAGGTCGACGCTGGCATGGCGCGCCATCGCAAAGGTGAGCTCGGCGCGCCTTCGATACTCGTCGCCGCCGGTAATGACCAGCAGCGCGGAGACGTCGAGAATCGTCGCCAAAGTCGCCAGCCAGGACTGATTGTCGTGCTGCGAGCGATAGAAGCCCAACACGGGAAACGAAAGATGGCTTTCCAGCAGCTCGGCGCACCAAAGTTCCCATTCCGGAAGAATGCGTTCCAGTTCGCCGCACGCCCCTTTGACGCCCAAGCGCCGCACAAATTCCGCCGCGGTCGGCGGAGAGCCTGCCCGCCCGTCGAGGAGCGCGATCGTCTGCTCGCGGCGCGAAAACGACTGATAGAGCACAGGCAAGTAGCCAATGATCACGGCCATGAAACCGAAACCGAGGCCGGCTTCGATGACCGCCAGGAACTTACCGGAAAACGAATCGGGCGTCACATCGCCATAGCCGAGCGTGAAGATGGTTTCGCCGCTCATGTAAAGGTAGTCGCGGAAGTCGCTCCCCGCCGAGAGCGTCGCCAGGCCTCGGTGAATCGACGCGAAGCCCAGGATCAGCGTGAAAATCCAAACGCCGAACAGGCCCAGCAGAGCCAGCGGACCGAAGACGCCCAGCGCATTCTCGCGATAACGTCCGGCCGGAAGCAGCGCCGCTGCGCGCCGCCAGAGGCGCCAGGTCGATTGAAAATACAGTCGCGTGGGTCGCCAGCGGCGCGTGATCCGTCGCGGCAGCACGGTGCTTTCGAAGCCGTCCAACAACACCAGCAGGATCAGCATGGCGCCCAGGCAACAGTAGACCACGCAGGTTGCTCCCAAATAAGGCTGTAGCGTCGAATATTTTACCAGCCGGGAAGAACTTCGCAGCCCGCCTGTGCTGATGTGCTCGTCGAACGGCCGCGACCGGCAGCTGCTCACTGCACCAGCAGGCCATGGCGGGCGAAATAAGCCAGCGCCTTGCGAAGAACCTCTTGATGCGGCTCGCACGAAGACGATGTTGACGCACGAGCTTCGCTGACGTTGGCATTCGCCAAGCAGTCGACCAATTGCTCCCAGTTGTGTTCGCCATCCAGCAATGGCAGCAAGTGCGTCATGTTCGAGTCAGGAATCCCTGTCATTTTGTGCGTCAGCGTGACCAGCGGCCATCCTTGCGCGGCTTGATACATTGCCACTGAGCTCGCCAGCGGCAGCGGGCCGGGCTGATAAGTGAACAAGGGCTGGCTCAGGCGCAGTTCGATTACCTCTTTCTCCATCATGAATCGGCTCAGCAGTTCTCCTCGTAGCGCGACGATCTCGTCGTCGCGCAAGGTTCGCCCGAGTTGCAGACCGATTTTCTGGCACAGTTCGGGGAAAGGAATCGCCAACGGGTATTGCGCCGCGAGCAAGACCAGCGCTATCTTGAAGATCGGTCGATGACTCGATGTGGCGACGCCGTGAATGGTCACGAACCGCACCGACGTATCGCCGGCCAAATCGGCGTTGGCGAGCACGGTCTCGGCGGATGACGCGACGAGGAAATCGTCGACTTGTTCGCTGCGAATCGAACGATCTAGAGTTACTTCGCAACGGCACAGCAGCGTGCGACGAAACGACTGACCGTTGAAAAAATCGAGATACTGTTCGCTGCCGATCTCGCCGTGTTGCTCACGGAGCCGCCCGAGCACGTCGGGCTTTACGCCTAGGTCGGCGCGGTCGGCGAAGGTCGCTTCGGTCAGGTACTGCAATCCGGCGGCCTCGGCGGCGCGGATGAAGTCGTGAAACAGAACCGGATGATTGTCGGCTTCGAGAAGTTCGTGAATCAGCCCGCTGTCGGACATCTGGGCGACCGTCTGCTTCAACTCGTGCAGCACGAGAGCATAGGGGCTGTCGGCAGGGCGCGCCATGGCGGCCAGGAATTCAATCAGGCCGCGCACTTGGGGAGCGATTTCGCGCGGATGCTCCACACTTCGCACATGGTACATGGCCATGCCGCGCAACATACGCCGCAGATGACAGCCAGGGAAGGCGTTGTAGCTGACGTACACGATTCCGTGCGGCGCTAATACGCTGGCACAGACGTCTAGCACTTGCGACTGCACGCATTCCGGAACCCAGGAGTAGAGTCCGTGGGCGACAACATAGTCGAACTCGCCATACGAGGCGTTCAGTTCGCAAAGATCCATCTGCTCGAGACGCACGTTGTCGAGATTCAGCGCGGCGGCCATCGCGCGGGCCTCGGCGATTTGCCGTATTGATAGATCGACTCCGACGAACTCGGACCGCGGAAGCGTATAGGCCAGCGGAACAAGATTCGCGCCGGCGGCGCAACCCAGCTCCAGGACGCGGCAATGTGCTACCGACTTCGGTTGCATGCCGAACAAGCGGCCGATCACGGCCATCCGGTCCGGATGCGTGTAGTGATACGCCAGCCGCGGATAGGGGACCTGATCGTAGAACGTCGCGATGTCGGTCGGTTGCATCCCGAACTTCCTTAGGCGATCAATAGCGCTTGTCGGGCAAAATCCTGCAGGTACGCGTCGATTTGCCGCCGCAGCGCCGCGGCAATGTCGGAACGCTCCGTGAGCGTCCGCTTGTCGTGACTCAAGTTGACTTCCGCCGATGACACCGCAGGCAGTAATTCTTGCACAATCTGCTCGCGGTTGTGGTGACCATCGAGCAATTGCAACGTCCGACGAGCGAGTGGATCCGTCAGGCGCACGCGGCGGTGAATCAAGCTGCTGACATCCCAACCGCGATGCGCCTCGTAGCGCGCCAACTCACTCGCCTTTGGTCGCGTCGTCGGCTGGCGGGCGAACTTCGGCGCCCAGGTGCAGAGCTCCACCACGCCGGTCGCATGCCAGTCGAGCACCCATTCGGCAAGTTGGCCGAGGTTCAGCTCGATGGGAGCACTGCCCGACGCTCCCTCGTGGATCGCGTCAAGAAGCGCGGGCAGCGACATCGCTTGGGATCGGTTGCGAGCCAATTGAGCTAGCGCGAGTTGGGCGGCAGGCTCGGTTACCTCGAGCAATCCATAAACGGTCCGGTAGCGCTGCGATGTCGGAGCTTCGACTTCGGTTTGACCGCTTGCCTGATTTGGACCGTCCGTCGATTCTGGCTGAATCTCCGGAACCACATAAAGATCCACAATGCGCTCAGGCCGCAGGGCACGATCGAGCGGCACGTCCTTGCGGCACAGCAGCGTGGCGCGAAAACTGCGGCCGTAAAGAAAATCGAGGTACTGCTCGAACTCCAACAAATCGTCGCCAGCGCCGATGCGTTCGAGCGCTTCGGGTTCGATCCCGGCGCCGCGCATGGCGGGGAATTCGGCCTCGCCCAAATATTGCAGGCCGTGCCGGTCGGCATGGGCCGCGAATTGGTGAAAGTAGACCGGTTCGCTATCGGCCTCCAGGTCGTCATGCAACAGGGCGCCAGGCGACTCGTCGAGCATCCGTTTCGTGTGGTCGAGCACTGCGGCGCGATAGGCCGTCCGTTTCTCGGGAATGCCGGTGCGTAACAATTGAACCAATTCACCCATCCGCCGCGGCCATTCACTGGGTTCCGCCGCATGATTGTGGTACAGCCCCATCTGACGGACCATGTCAGCCACATGGCCGCCAGGGTACGTCTTATAGCTGATATAAGCGACGCCATGGGGACTCAGTACTTCGCCGCATAGCGACAGCAACTTGTCGCGCACCGGGGCCGGAACCCAGGAATAGAGTCCATGCGCGATCACGTAATCAAAGGTTCCCAATTCCGCGCCGAGGTCCATCAAATTCGCCGCCTGGAACGCGACGTTCCGCAGGCCCAGATCTTGAGTCACACGTTGCGCCTCGGCGATCTGATGAGCGGATAGATCGACTCCGAGGAATTGACTCTCCGGGAGCCCAAATGCCATCGGGATCAGATTGGCGCCGCTGGCGCAGCCCAATTCCAGCACGCGGCAACGCTCCGGCGGCGCCGCGTTCACAGCCATTAACCGGGCGATGGCGCCCAGATGCGCCGGATGGGTGCGCGGAAATGTCAGGCGCGGATAGGGAAAGTCGTGATAGCTGACCGGACGTTGTGTCATGGCAGACGACGGAAGATGGCCGCGATCGATCCCCGTAGTATCCCACCTGCGCCCATCCATGAAAGGCGAAAAGTCAGCGATGACGACCGGACGCCTCGAACGCGCAAGCTGCCGGAATTGAACCCGCGGCCTCCAGCAGCTCGCACGGCGCTGACGTTTACTTCTTTCGCTTCGCCTGACCGGTCATGAAGTCGACCCATTTGCCATCCTCGCCGAGCATGCCCGAAGTCGTAACGATCAAATCGGGCGATTTGAACTCGTAGACGTCGCGGTACTTGGCCGTTTTGCCTGGCTGCGAGAAGTTCGGTCCGTCGGCTTCGAGGGTCAGGATTTTGCCCGTCGAATCCACGGCGCCTTTGTATTGCCACAGGTGATTCATCATGGAATCCACCCACGTGCCCACGTACTGCTTCTTCTCCGCATCATAGCCCAGCGTCTGAATGGCGTGCATTTCCACGCCCGCGATGTTGTTTTTCGATTCGGAGACCATCCAGAAACCGCCCAACATCCGCGCGGACATCGTGCCGGCGCATTTCACAGGCGGTTGACTCGGCCCCGCGGTCCCTTCGCCCTCGGTCTCCCATTCGCCGACGAATTGATGCAGCCACTCATGTTCTTTCTGAGGCGCGGGCTGCGCCGGTGGCGCTTGGGCAAATGCGAGCGAAGTCGCCACGAACACCAACGCGATCATTCCCAGCCCGCTCAGTAACTTCCTCATGTCGCATCTCCAGTAATGATTCGGGGTCCCGGCGATTTCCTAGAGAAATTATCGCGCGGGCGCGGTGGGGCGACAAGCAAGGGAAGCGCAGGACGCCGCGCCGGCCGATCGAGTGGCCAATCCACGGAACAGGGCTTAGAATCGAGCGACATGAAGCGCCGTCGCTTTGCCGTTTGGTCTCCGCGACGTTTTTCCCGTTGCCGGTGCGACCGATGGCCGGCGCCTCGAAGCCCTAAAACTGATGCGACGCGAATTCCACTGCCCGGCCGGACACGTTTGGCACGCCGAGACCGCCGCGGACGCAATTTCGTCAAGCGATTGCCCGGAGTGTGGGGAGCCAGGGCAACTTCTCCCGCGACGCGCGCCCGGCGTGGAAACCATCGTGCGGGAACCGGAAACGCTGGCGCCTACCTTCGTGCCGCCGTGGGTCGAACCGCTCCCCACTCTGATCCAGCGATCTGAGATCGAAACCGATGAGGTCCCGGCGGCGGAACCTGCGAACATCGGAAGTTACGAGATCGTCCGCGAGCTTGCCCGGGGCGGCATGGGCGTGGTCTATCTCGCGCGTCGACATGATCTTGATCGCGAAGTGGCGCTAAAAATGATTCATGCCGGCGCTCATGCTGGCAACGAGGCGATTCGCCGTTTCCGGCTCGAGGCGGAAGCGATCTCCCGGCTCGAACACCCGAATATCGTGCGCATCTATGACCTGGGCGAGCACGACGCGCGGATGTACTTGGTGCTGGAATACGTTCCAGGGCCGAATCTGTTGCGGCGCATCAGCGGGAAGCCACAGCCGCCCTTGTCCGCAGCAAGGTTAGTGGCGACGCTGGCCCGAGCAATGGTATTCGTGCATGCGCGTGGCATCGTGCATCGCGATCTCACTCCCGCGAACGTGCTGCTGAGTCGACCGCCGGGCGCGGCGGAAAGTACGGCGGACGACGAAGACCTCACGCGATTGACGCCCAAGATCACCGATTTCGGCCTCGCGAAACGGCTCGATGATGAGAGTTCCGGCACGCGCACCGGCATGGTGATGGGAACGCCGAGTTACATGTCGCCTGAGCAAGCCGCGGGGGGCAGAACCAACATCGGCGTGGCGAGCGACATCTATGCGTTGGGAGCGATTCTTTATGAACTGTTGTGCGGACGACCTCCGTTTGTCGGCGAGTCGGCCTTGGCCACGCTGGAACAAGTGTTGCAAGTCGATCCCGTTTCGCCGCGACGACTGCAGCCGCGCGTGCCGCGGGACTTGGAAACGATTTGCCTGCGCTGCCTGGAAAAGGACCCGCGCGCCCGCTATCCGGATGCGACCCAATTGGCGGACGACCTGGAACGGTTTCTGCGCGGCGAGCCCATCCGGGCGCGGCCCGTAGGTCCCCTGCAGCGGGGCTGGCGATGGGGCAAGCGGCGGCCGGCGGCCGCTGCGCTGATCGGGCTCAGCCTGATGTGCGCCGTAATGTTGAGCGCAGGCGGCTGGTGGTCGAACATGCGAATCACTATGGAGCGAGATCGTGCGGAGCAGAACTTCCGCCAGGCGCTCCGCG
>JAWXBP010000184.1 GCA_034440135.1 Planctomycetia bacterium | reverse complement strand
CGTCTGATGCCGGCCCGCGGGCCGCCGCTGTGGGAGATGCCGGGCAGCGACCCGGCCGAGGGCGATCCACGCGCGCAACCCATACCGGACTACATGCCGGACTACGAGTTCGATCAGCGCATAGCGTGGTAGGGCAAAAGACGACAAGACTCGCTCGTCGGGGGCGACGCGTGCCTGTGGCCACCCGGGCGGCAAACTTCCGCCGCCCAGGTGGCCACAGGCACCCACAATGGGCATGCCGGGGCGGGGTTTCAGCGGCTTGTCAGGCGTCTGCGGCGCCAAATCAACGATTGACCCAGACCGATATGGCCGGATTACTCCAACAATGGCGTTGAAATTCCTATCCTTGAGAGAAGTCCGGCGTGGCGAGAGCAAATGGAAGCTGCGCGCCAGTTCGTCCTTCTCTGAAACATCGCGCCCTGCGAGAAGTCGCGGACAGTCGCGGGGCACAATTCTCATCGCGCGTTGGACGTTGGCAGGTCCGAGTAGCGCCTACTCAGGAATCAACTTCTTCACTTCGCCTTCGGCAGTGTGTGGCATCTCATCCCGCTCCAACTGCCGGACCTTTTCGATGATGTCCTTCGCCCGTGCCAGCTTGTCCTTGCGCCATTGCGGCTGGTCGTAGGACAGGGGGAGGTTGTCAAATGTCGTGAACAGGTAGTCACGCTGGTTGAGCGCGGTGGGGAACGACAGTCCAACAATGTACTTCTCCAGCAGGTAGGAGTCGTAGATGTAGCCGTTGCTCGCGTTCCAGAACTTCGCCAGCCGAATAGTCGGCTTGATCATCGACAGCTCGGCTGTGTTCTTCGCTGTCAGCTTGGCGTTGAAGTCATTGGGGTTGGTCTCCTGCCATGCGCCTGGCCCGTTTGGAATCTTGTACCCGCCGTAGGACTGCTTCAACGCGGGAACGAGATCAAACTTGATGTGATTGAGCTGGAGCACAACGCTCGGCGATGACTGCTTGATGTCGGAACTCGAATAGTAGATTTCAGCGAACCGCTTCAAGCGATCGAGGTAGGTTTGCGGCATGTAGCCGGAGTCCGAGAACACGACCATGTAGTCGATGTCCGAGTGCTCATCCATCGATCGCGGCAGGATGGTCCCGCGTGTCGAGGACCCAAAGCGAAACTGCTCACTTACGTCGTTGCCAAAGTGGCTCGAAAGCCTGCTCTTGATCGTGCTGATCGACGTGTTGATTGACGCGATTTCGGTGCTTGAAAGAACAGCCTCGCTGGCGCGGCCCTGCAGGTACGTAATGACAGACATCAGGGACCCTTCTTGTCTACGCGGTGTGCGGCTTCGCCTTGGTCAATCCCGGCCCGCGCAATCTCGAAGTCCTTCCGCGAGAACTGAGCGCTCGCCTGATTGAGTTCGTTGCGGCGCTTCGTGAACTCATCCATTCCGGCGATGGCCGACTGCTCATCGCATGCGTAGGTGAGCTTGATCTCGCGAAACACGCGGACATCGTTGCGGAGGGTCAGGTACTGATCGCCGCTACCCTTGTGCCCCGACGCGCGCTCAGATGGTTTCAGGAACGTCATCAACGACGTGAGAATGGCCACGATCGCCGACATGATCCCGGCGATATCGCCATAGTCTTTGAAGAACGCGGCACCCGCAAGCGCACTAAGTACGACTGACGGGATGCCTAGCCAGTAGTGATAGCGCGCCCAGCGATCGCCCGCGTTAAAGTGCGCTTTGCCGGAATGAATACAGTCTTCCTCAATACGTTCCAGTTCGGCCCGGAGCGCAAGTTTTAGGTCAGGCGTAGCGGGTGTCGCGGTCATTTCTTCTGGCTGCCCAGGAACGTGACCGCGTGGCCGCGCAGGGCTGCAGCAAACCGCGTGAACGTCAGGTCTTGCGCGGGCTGCGAGATCACAGTCGCCTTCGTGTTCGTCGCCAGCAGGAAGCATGTAGCGTTATAGATCCGCTCAAGGACGAGGCGACGACACAGCAGTTCGTATCGCTCCGCGTATGAGACGCCCTTGTACTTGATCACGTCCTTCTTCTTGGCAGGGGCTTCCAGACCACGGAACACCGGATCGACCGTGAAGTATGGTTCCTTGTTCGCGACGGGCTGCTTTACGCTTACCCGGTCTTCCAGCAGGAAGAGATACCCCAGGAACGGCGTCGGTGCCCCTTCGCCGAACCGGCCTTCACGATACGCAGTCCACAGGTCCTTGGCGCTTCCAATCGCTTCCTCCGAGCGATTGTTGACGTTGTTGCCGATCGACTTCCCGGCCTGCGACTTGAACTCCATAGCTAACACCAACTGGCCTTCTGAAATGACAATCAGATCCCACTTCTTGGTGGCGCGAAAGTAGCCCGGCAGATCGAGCGCAGTTCGCGTCCGCACATCAAGCCGCTTGAGACCCGCTTCGCACAAGATATCGGCGACGAGGACTTCGAGCGCACCCATTTGAGTGCCGCCGGTAACCTCGCCCCGCGTTCCGGCGTCGATCCTGCCTGACTCAACCTGCTTCTCCTTGTTCTTCGCTCGTGCATCCCAATAGGCTTGGACGGCCTTCTTCAAACGCTCATCAACATCAATCTTCTCGGTCAAAGTTTCCTCCCAATGTCGCTCGCTCTTCTTCGGACAGTCCATAGAGCTTGAGGGCCGCGCGGTTGCAGGCCGCAAGGTCCTGCGCCTCGGCAGCGCGCTTCAGTTCGTGCCGCATCGCTGCGGTCACGTCCTTCCAATTTGGCACGCGGATACGCCGCAGGTACTGCGCCTGGAAGCGGAGAAAGCCACCGCGCATGCGCGTTGAGTACGTTGCAACAAACAGCCGGGAAATTCTCGACAGGAGCACGGCCTGCAGCGCCCGCAGCTCCCACTCGTCTGCTGTGATGAAGTAGAGGTTGTGGCGCGGGTACAGCAGTCCCTCCTCAAAGACGATATGTGCCTCGCCTTTGATATCCGGGACGAGCAGCTTGGGGCGCTTCGTCAGGGACGGCGTAATGCGGTCGATCGTGCGATACCAGTTTGCCGGGGTCTTCTGCGCGCAGTGCCGCCCCGCAATGTCGTCCTTGCGCGCTTCGAGGTATCGTTTAAGTCGCGGGTAGTCGGCAAGATCCACCAAACCACCGCCGTCAGCGAACGGATTGATGACACCGAACCCGCGCCACTTGACGGTGCCGTCCAGAATATCCCGAGTCATCACGAGGGGCTGCTTGCGATCGTCCTCGACATCAAGCGCATCGAACGGGCCGATAAAGACTTGATCCGCGCCAGTAGCAACGCCGATTCCAACCTTGCAACCAGCGTCTTCAATCGTTGGAAAATTCTGCTCGATCCGGCGTACCAGCGCCAACTGATCTGACGACTCCAGAATCCAAGGCTCCGAGCCCGCCGTCACACCGGCTAGCTCGCGCACGTCTCCGGCCTTATTGGGAAGTCGCTTTGCGATGAGTGCTGCGGCCAGAGGGCCCAGCACTGCACCATCAATCGCCGGGCGATGTGCAAGGCGCGTCGTCCCGGGCTTCTCGCGGGTGATGATGGTGATGGCGGGGTACGCGATCACATCAGATTGGAATGCCGGGGTGTCGGTCATGTCCACGTGAATCTTCAGATGAAACTCTCTGGCGACCATCGCGCGCAAAGGTCCGCCGTAACGGTTCTTCATCCAGCGGTCGGCGCAGATGAACCCGAGCGCACCACCTTTGCTGAGCAGCGACAGCGAGCGCTCGATGAAGGCAATGTAGAGGTCGGCGCGGTCGTACATCGTGAAGTAGCGACTGCGGTACTCGGCGAGCAGCACGCCGGGGATCATTTCTTGTCGGACGTACGGCGGATTCCCGATGACCACATCGAACGCCTCGGGCAACGGTGTCAGCAAGAAGTCACCGTGTAGCAGCCATCGGTCCGCGATGGACACCGCAGTTCTTGCGGCGATGCCTGCCCCCGTCAGTTTGGCAATCAAACCTGCGTGCGTGCGATTGAATGTGTCGCGGTGGAGTTCCACCGCGCGAATGCAGTTCCCCAGTGTTTCGAGGGGACGCGTGGACAGGCCGCTCACCGTCCATGCCTGCAGCAAACGATCGACCGCCGGGAAGAGGAAGTCGCCGTCGCCAAAGGAGGGCTCGAGTAGCTTGATCTCTTGCAGGGGTCGGTCGCTTGTGTAGCCGGTGAGATCAAGGATGAAGTCCACGACCTCGCGGCGCGTAAAGATCGCGCCGCGCTTTTCCGCACTACCAGCGGCGGCCAGCTCCTCGATTGCCGATGTAACAGGGCAAAGGTCAGCAAACGATGGCTGCCGTAGAAGAAGGTTCAAGGCGATGGCTCTCTTGGAGATTTTGGTTGGTAGATGCTCTAGTTCTTCGTGTCTTT
>JAWXBP010000183.1 GCA_034440135.1 Planctomycetia bacterium | reverse complement strand
CACTCGCTACGAAAAACTGAAACAAACATTTCTGGCAATCATCCAACTGGCCCTCGGATTCATCCGCCTGAAACGGATTTAATCGTCAACAGAGCCTAACCCACACCTCATTTCTTTCGCGTCATTTCGCGTGTTTCGCGGTAGAATCCTCCCCTCTCCGTGTCTCCGTGACTCCGTGGTGAATCCGAAGTATTCGACACATTCGGCTCGGACATTTCCGCCGGCAGCAGTTTGTCCAGCGCCTTGCGCACCTTCAGCATGTCGGATGGTTGTTTGGCGGAGAAATAGTCTTCGATCTTGCCGTCCGGGCCGATCAGGATCATCCGATCGGTGTGCGATTTCTGCACCACGGAAACCTTGAATCGCGTGATGCCGATGAAAGACGTGTAGTCGATATCGCCGCGGACGAAGAGCCACTTCTGCGGATCGGCGGCGTAGTAGTCGGCGTACTTGCGCAGCTCTTCCAGCGTGTCATTGGTCGGATCGCACGTGAAGCTGACGAACGTCACGTCGCGGTCGCCGTATTCGTGCTGGAGCTTGGCCAATTCGTTGTTGAGGATCTTGCACTCGCCCGGGCAAGAGGTGAAGAAGAAACTGGCGATCCAGAGCTTGCCATCCATGTCGGAAAGCTTGAACTCGTTGCCGCTCCGTTCGATAAACCGCAGGTCTTTGTCGGATGACGGCGCTTGGGGAGTTTTCGGCGCATCGGGATCCACCGTCGCTTCGCCGATGTAGACGTTTGACTTCGCCGCGCCCGAATCGGCGTAGCGGTACACGCTCCAAGCGCCGTAGACGCCGACGATGGCGAGCAGCAGAAACGCCCAAATGCGGACGGCCGCGTGATTCATTGCATGTCTCCCTGCGTGCGATATCGCGAAATCCACCACGCGGCCAACGTCATTGCCGCGGCGAAGCCAAGCGTGACGGCCCAGCACATGGGCAGGCTCGGCAGTGCGTCGGGCAATGTCGCGCCCTCCGCGTTCCAATA
This sequence comes from Planctomycetia bacterium, assembly GCA_034440135.1. Taxonomy (NCBI): domain Bacteria; kingdom Pseudomonadati; phylum Planctomycetota; class Planctomycetia; species Planctomycetia bacterium. The sequence goes on along the minus strand of JAWXBP010000183.1, from coordinate 14,527 downwards.
CAGGATACGCCTCATCCCGGCCACGCCATAGGTGAGCGGATTGAGACGCATGATCCAGGCCAACCAAGGGGAATCCGCCGGAAAAAACGCGCCCGACAAGAGCCACATCGGCATCAGCAGCACGCTCATCACGGCGTGAAAGCCCTGCGTGGAATCCATCCGCCAGACCAGCACGAACCCGAGCGCCGTCAAGCCAAACGCCACGATCCCCATGAACACGGTCAAAGCGGCCAACATCGCCACGTCGAACTTGATGCCGATCGTCAATCCCAGCGCGAGAAATACGAGCCCCTGCAGGAGCGCGATCGCCGTGCCGCCCGTGATCTTGCCGAGTACCATCGCCCAGCGCGGGGCGGGTGAGACCAGCACCGATTGCAGGAACCCTTCGCGACGATCTTCGATGATCGACACCGTGGCGAAAATCGCCGTGAACAGCAGGATTAACGCCAGGTTGCCGGGAAAAAAGTATTCCAGGTAGCTGGGGCCAGCCGCTTGCCCGCCGAGGCGAAAGGAACCGCTCAAGCCCGCGCCGAACAGCAGCCAGAACAGAATCGGCTGCCCGATCGCGCCGAATACGCGATTGCGCTGGCGAAAGAATCGCACCAACTCCCGCGCCGCGAGCGTGCCGACGACTTCCCAGGGGCGTACCCGAAGCTCAGTCGCGTTAACCATGGGCCGCCTCGCGCTCGTGCCAAAAGCGATGACCCGTCCGGGCGATGAACACATCTTCCAAAGAAGGTTTGCCGAGCGTGATCGACGTGATCGCCTCCGGAAACGCCTCGCAAAGCTTGCCGAGCAGCACATGCCCGTCGGGATGCTCGACGCGCACGGCGCCGTCGACGATGCTTGGCTGACAAGCGAAGCGGCGTTCGATTTCCGCCGCCAGCCCACGCGCATCAGGCGTGTTGATCGTGATCGAATCGCCGCCGAGTTCGGACTTGAGCGCCTCCGGCGTATCGAGCGCGACAAGCTTGCCTTGATCGAGAATGGCGATCCGATCGGCGCGCTCCGCTTCCTCTAAAAGGTGCGTCGTCAGTGCGACCGTGACGCCATCCTGATCGCGAAGTTCGCGCAAATAACGCCAGACGTCGCTCCGTGCGCCGGGATCGAGACCGGTGCTCGGTTCATCGAGCAACAACAACTTCGGACGATGCAGCAGTCCCTTGGCGAGTTCGACGCGCCGGCGCAGACCTCCGGAGAGTTTCTCCACCAGATCGCGCGCGCGGTCGGTCAGCCCGAGCCGTTCTAACACCTCCGCCATCCGGTAACGCAGCCCCGGGCCGGACAGGCCGTACAGTCGACCTTGGTGCCGCAGGTTCTCCGCGACGGTCAGCTTGCGGTCGAGACTCGGGGCTTGGAACACGACACCGATCGACGCCCGCAAGCGAACAACGTCCTGCGCGAGATCATGGCCGAGGATTGCGCCCCGCCCGCGCTGCATGGGGATGAGCGTGGAGAGCAAACGGAAGAGCGTCGTTTTGCCGCCGCCGTTGGGGCCGAGAAACACGAACAGTTCGCGCTCCGCGACGTTCAGTGTGAGCGCATCGAGCGCCGTTCGCTCGCCGTAGCGATGCGTCACTTCGACGACTTCAATCGCCGCGCGGGACACCGACGTGGTCTCGAAGATGAAATCGTCGGCTTGCGCTCCGCGTCAGCGATTCCTTTCGCGGAGCGAAAGGCGACGATGGGGGAATTCGTAGTCGCCGCGAGTGCTTCAATGCGCCGCGGGCGTCGGTTCGTCGGCTGCCGGCTCGACGTATTGGGTTGCATCGGCCGGTTCGGTCGTCGCTTTATCGGCCATCCGTGCTTCACGCTCGGGCGAATATTTTCTGGCTCGCAACCCGATGTCGGGCACCAAGGCCAGCATCAGGAACACGGCCATGATCGCCGGGGGAATCGTCAGCACGTATTTCCAATTGGCTTCGTGCTTCACGTGCATGAAGAACAGGATCACCAGCATCGCCTTGGTGCAGGAGACCGCCATCATGAACGTGCGGCCGGCTTCCACAGGGAACCGCTCGCGCCAGAAATCGGTATAGGTCAAAAACGACATTGCCGACAACACGCACAAGGCCACGAACACGGCGAAGTACTGCCCGGTGTGGCTGCTATGCGCGTGTCCGCCCTCGTGACCGTGGCTGGCGTGGGAATGGTCGTGTGCAGTCATGCGGAGCAACTCCAGGCAGGAGGTGGAGTAGGTGAAGTAGGAGGAGTAGTAAGTAGGAGAAGTAGAGGGATGGCCGCATTTGCCAACTACTTCACCTACTAACTACTGCACCTACTCCACCTACTTCCTAAAACAAATACAACAACGGGAACAGGAAAATCCACACCAGATCGACGAAGTGCCAGTATAGGCCGATATTTTCGATGGCACCGGCGCTGGCGGCGTTCAGATTCCAACTGAGCATGATCGCAAAGAAAATCAGCCCGACGAGCACGTGGACGGCGTGAAAGCCTGTCAGGAGAAAATAGCTGCTCGCCCACATATTGCCGCCGGGAATCATGATCGGCAATCGCAGCCACGGCATTTGATCGTTCAAGCCTTCGTGATGCGCCTCGCCATGCGTGCCGCTCGGCATGGCGCTGGCCAGCGGTGCAATCTCCATCGCGAGCGCGTTAATGGCCACGAGGTCGGTCGTGTTCGTTTTAAGCTCCAGCTCTTTGACGAACGCGAGTTGCTTCTGCTCTTTCTCGGTAATCGCCGAGGAATACTTGGTGCGAAGGTCGGTGCGCTGCGTCGTTTCCTCGTCGGTGAGCTCAGACTTCGCGTCCAGCGCCGCGAGCGCCTGCGCGTCCTCGTTCGTCCAAACGGGCTTAATGGTCAGCGCTCCGCTGATTTCCTGCAGCCTTGCCCGGACGGCCGAAGCGTAGTACAAGTCGGCCTTTTCATAGATTCCGCTGTGCTGCGGCTTGGGATAGATGCCGTGCGAGAACTTCGACGAGTACTCGTAGACTTTGATGCCCAGGAAGATCGAGCCCAGCAGCAACGTCGCGCCCATGAAGGCTTTGGCGACGCCGGTTTTGTTCGACTTCGCCGCTTCGAGGCAATAGACGACCGTCACGCTGGAAAGCACGAGCACGAGCGTATTGAAGAAGCCGATGACTTCCACCAGGTGGACGTCGTGCGGCGTCGGCCAGGTCGGCGCACCGAAGCGGATCACGATGTACGCGCCGATCAAGGCGGCGAAAAACATGATCTCCGTCGACAAAAACAGCCACATGAACAGCTTGCCGTTCGACAACGGCAACGCGGGCTGATACACCAGGCGGACGTGATGGGAATGTTCGGCGGTGGACATGAGCAACTCTTGCAGGCACTAAGTGATGAATGATGAGTGATGAATGATGAATGGGTCGGCAAACGAGACCCGATCAGCAATCGTCAAACCGCAGGCACCATTCCTGCTCCTTGGGTAACTAGTTTTTGGGCTTTAAATCAGCGGCACCAGGGTCAGTAGTCCCAGGATTGCCGGGAGGTATAACAGGCTGGCGCGCAGCAGTCGGCGCGCGGAGGTTTCGTCCAGCTTGCGGAAAAACTGCACAGCGCAGACCAATTGAGCGATGCCGATCGTGAGCGCCGCCACGCCGTAGATGGGCGTGGCGAAGCTGACCAGCACCGGCACCAACGTAACGGGCACCAGCACGGAAGCGGCCAACACCGCCTGACGGCCGGCCCGTTGGCCGGTCGGATCGACGACCGTCAACATTTGCATGCCGCCTAAGGCGTAGTCGCGGCGATACAACCAGGCGATCGCCATGAAATGCGGGAACTGCCAAAGGAAGACGATCATGAACAGCGTGGCCGCGTTCACGTCGACGGCCCTGCCGGTCGCGGTCCAGCCCATCAGCACCGGCAACGCGCCGGCCACCGCTCCGACGGCGGTGTTCGTGGCGCTGCGGCGCTTGAGCGGCGTGTAAACCACGACGTACAAGAACCAGCTTAACAAGCCGAGACAAGCGGTGACTTGATTGACGGCGAGCGCCAAATAGCAGACGCCGATCACAGCCGTGATCGAACCGAACCAGGCCACGTCACGCGAGCCTAAGCGGCCAGCCGGTAAAGGTCGATCCGCAGTGCGCGGCATCAACGCATCACTGCCCCGTTCCAGCCATTGATTGAACGCGCTTGCGCTCGTGGCCACCAAGGCCGTGCCAATCAACGCGTGCAACAGCATGGGCAGTTGCGGCGATCCGTGCCCGGCGAGGTAGAACGCGGTCGCCACGGTCACCAATTCCAGCACGGCGATCTTCGGCTTCGCCAGTTCCAGATAGTCGCGCGCGACGCGCAACACGTCAGTCGGGCCAGTCGCCGTTTGCGGCACGCCAATCGAGGTCATGCTCATACCGCCACCCCCAGCCCGATCGAGCCAGCGGTCGTGGAATGTCCTGCCGGTCGACGCAACAAACGCGCCGAACGAATCGTTAGCAACACCGCGTTGACCAGGATCAACGAACCGACCGCCATGTGGGCGGTCGTGACCATCACCTGCGGCAGACCTTCTTGGACGTTGGTGTGGGCGGCGTTCCAAGCATGCTCGCCGAGCCACTGCGGCCATTGGTAGTTCAACACCCAGGCGCCCGTGCCGAGCACAAGTTGCAGCGTGAACAGCATCGCCAACCGATGCGCCGGCCGCGTCAGCAGGCGTTCGCCGCGTCCAGCGCGAAGCGTTCGCACGACGAGCATCCCGACGTATAGCGCCAGCACGACGGCCAACATCAGATGCAACAGCACCATTGCACGGAACGAGCCAGGCGAGGCATCAACCGGCACATGCCGCAGTTGCGCCCCAAGCGTCAATTGCAGAAACGCGAGCAAGCTCGTCGTCGCCCCCAGCGGCATGATGCGCGCGTGGTCTTCGCCGCGCGGTTGCGTCGCCGCCTCGCGCCACCAGCGGGAAGTGATTGTAGCCATCACCGCCGTGAGCGCGAAAAACGCCGGGCCGGTGCAGCCATGAATCATCGCCAACGTATTCTGATCAAGCTGCACGCGCAGCCCGCCGAGCACGCCTTGAGCAATTACCGCGATGAGCGTGGCCACGCCCAGCCAGCGGGCATAACGGCGATCATCGTACAGCCAAAGCGTTACGCAGAGCGCGATCGACAACAGTCCCGAGACGCTGCCCAACAGCCGGTGTCCATGTTCAATGAACAAATCCCACGGGCCGAACATCCAGGTTTGCCAGGGATACAAAAACATGTTGTATCCATAGGTCGTCGGCCAGTCGGGCACCGCCATACCGGCTTCAGTCGTGGTGACCAGCCCGCCGACCCAAATCAGCGGAAACGTCGCGCAGCACAACAACACCGCCCAAAAATGCGGTCGAAGCCAGATGGTAATGTTGGATTCAGTGCTCAATGTCGTAAAGTCAACTCATCTCGGTCTGAACAATGAATGTCAATCGCCTCAATTCATCATTTCCCTAATGGTGCCCCAACTCCTCTTCATCGATCCCTTCCTTCGGCGGCTGCCACTGCGGGAAGTTGATCGAATCGGAAGCCGGCGAACCGTATTCGTAGGGACCGCGGTAGACGATCGGTTGCACGTCGAAGTTGCCGTGTCCGGGAGGGCTCGGGGCGAGCCATTCGAGCGTGTTGCTGTTCCAAGGATTGCGCCCGCAGGTCGGCCCGAAGAGCAAGCTGTAGAAGAAGTTCAACGCAAAAATAATCTGCGCAGCGCCCATGCCGAGCGCACAAATCGTCATGAACTGATTCATGCCCTGCAGGTGCTCGAACGTCTGATAGTGATATGGATCGGCCAGCCGGCGCGGGAAGCCGTTCGCCCCCAGGATGTGCATCGTAAAGAACGTGCCGTTGAAGAAAATGAACGACAGGAAGAAGTGAATCTTGCCCAGCGTCTCGTTCATCATCCGGCCGAACATCTTGGGGAACCAGAAATAGATCGCGCCAAACACGCCAAAAGCGGTACCGCCGAAGAGCACGTAGTGGATGTGCCCGACGATGAAGTACGTATCGTGGATGAAGATATCGACTGGCGTCGCGGCCATGAAGATGCCGGACAACCCGCCGATGATGAACATCGAGACGAACGACAGCGCGAACAACATCGCTGAGGTGTACTCAATTCGCCCGCCCCAAATGGTCCCGAGCCAATTGAAGGTCTTAATCGCGCTCGGTAGGGCGATCATCATCGTTGAAAGCATGAACGTCAGCCCCAACGCGGGGTTCATGCCCGACATGAACATATGGTGGCCCCAAACGATGAACCCGAGCCCGGCGATGCCGGCGATCGAATAAATCATCGGCTTGTAGCCGAACAGCGGTTTGCGAGCGAAGGTCGAGATGATATCTGAGACCATGCCCATCGCCGGCAGGATCATGATGTACACGGCCGGATGCGAGTAGAACCAGAACAAGTGCTGCCACATCAACGGCTGTCCGCCGCCGGAGCCGGCCGACATGTTGTTGACGACCAACCCCTCCGGAATGAAGAAGCTGGTGCCAATCATGCGGTCGCCCAGTTGCATGAACAGCGCGGCGGTCAGTACCGGCAACGCGAAGGCCTGCAACAAAGCGGTGATGAACATCGCCCAGATCGTCATCGGCAACCGGAACATCGTCATGCCCGGGGCGCGCATCTGAATGATGGTGGTCATGTAGTTGACCGAGCCCATCATCGATGAGATGCCGACGAACACGAGTCCCCAGAGCCACAGCGTCTGCGCTTGCTCGCTGCCCGGCGCAGCGCTCGCCACGGACGACAGCGGCGGATAAGCCGTCCAGCCGGACGCCGGCCCGCCTCCGTAAAAGAAGCTGGCGATCATGCAGGCAAAGGCCGGCCACATGAACCAGTAGCTGAGCATATTGAGCGTCGGAAACGCCATGTCGTCGGCACCGATCATCAGCGGAATCAAGAAGTTGCCGAACGCGCCCGCGAGGATCGGGATGATCACAAAGAAGATCATCACCGAAGCGTGCATGGTGAACAACATCGTGTAGAACTCAGGCGAAATCTGTCCTCCTTCGCCCGAGAACAACATCCGGCCGACGATCGGCATCTCCTGCCAAGGCCAGGCGAGTTGCCAGCGCACTGCCAGCGCCAGCAGGCCGCCGACGACGAACCAGAGCAACGTCGAAAACAGGAATTGAATCCCGATCACCTTGTGATCGAGTGAGAAGACGTATTTGCGCAGGAACGACATGGAATCGCCGTGCCCATGCGCATCGGCCGCGTCGTGCGCGTGCGAACCGGCGGCAATTGAACTCATTGCGTGGCCTCTTGTTGCTGCTCCAGATTGGCCAGGAAACGCTCGTATTCCTCGCGCGTTTCGACGGTCAACTGGCCCTTCATTTTGTAGTGTCCCCAGCCGCACAACTCGGCGCACACCAGGTCGTACTTAGCGCTCGTGGCGCCGGTCACGTTGCTGATTCGCTCGGCTTTGAACCAGACCGGAATCACCATGCCTGGCACGGCATCCTGCTTGATCCGCAGGTGCGGCAGGAAAAAGTCGTGCAACACATCCTGGCTCTTCAGCCGGACGAGAATCTGTTTGCCGACCGGCACGTGCAGGTCGTTCACGGAATGCAAATCGTCGCGCGTGTTGAATACGCCGTCCTTGCCCGGGTAGCGAATCCGCCACTCGAACTGTCGGGCGACGACTTCCACTTCCACGTCCGGGTGCTCCGGCACGCGCATCTTGACGTTCGCCCAGGCGTTCATTTGATAAATGGCGATAAACAACAACGTGGCCGCGGGGATGATCGTCCAGACGATTTCCAGGTTATGGCTGCCATGCATGTACTTGACCGGCTCGGCGTGAGCCTTGGCGTCGTACTTCCACATGAACCAGACCATCACCAACTCGGTGACCACAAACACCGCCCCGGTAAGCCAGAGGCAGAAATTGAACAAGTGGTCGATCGTATGCCCGTGCGACGAAATATCGTCCGGCAACCAGTAGCCGTTATTGGCCGACCAGATGCAGATCCACACGCCGACGACCGGCACCGCGAGGAATAACAGGCTCCAAAGTCTCGACACGGCGACTACCCAGACGTGAATAACGGGAATGCGGTGTGGCCGTCTCGCGCGTTTCGACGCACGTGACGTAATTGCTGCACTAATTCAAATCGCGCTGCACGCTTTGTTGCGTCGCTCCGGTCTCGCTGATCGCTTCGTACGGGAGCGACTGCACGTAATGCACCAGGCTCCAGATTTCCGTGGGCGTCAAGCCCGAGGGCTTGGCCGGCGTCTGTCCCATGCTTGGCATCTGCGCGCCTTTGATGCCCGCTTGAATCCGCCGGTACAAATCCACCGGGCGGCGACCGCCGCGGTAGACGCCGGTACGCAGGTTGCGCGGCATCAACGGCTGCTTGGGCAATGTGAAAAACGCGAGGTTCGCGTCGGTCTTGCCTTCATTCCAAACGTCGAATCGCTTTTCGGCGCCATCTCCCAAACCGGTCGGGCCGTGACATTGCACGCATTGCGCTTTCGCGTCCTGGTACAACTTCCGGCCTTCTTCGATCGAAGCGAGGAACCCCGCTTCGTCCAATTCCGGCGGAGCCTCGGGCGTGATGATTTCCGCAGCCGCAGTGTCCCACATTTCCGAGTACGGCTGCAACTCGCCGAGCAAATCCTCGTGCGTCATCGGCACTTCATCGCCGGCCTTGACCAACTCGAAGAGCGCCGCCTCCATCTCGCCACGGAGCGACAGGTACTTCACATACTCCACGAGCGCGTCGAGATCGGCCTCCGGCAACAGCGCGAAACTCGGCATCGCAGTGCCCGCAATACCTTGCTTGAGCGTCCGTTTCAAGTCTTCCTTGGTGGGCTTGGCCGATTCGTTCGTCGACGTGAACTTGAACACGCCTTTGCGGAAATCGCGAGGGTACGGCGCCAGGAAGGCCGCCGTGGGGCCGACGCCATCGCCGGTGACGCCGTGGCAATGAACGCAGTGTTGCCGATACAGGCCGATCTGCGTGCCATCTTCCAGGCTGCTGACCGGTCCGGCGGCGCGGCGCAACTTCGCCACGTCAAAGCCGACATCCGGATTGTCCGGCTGCGTTTGTAGTTCCTTGACCACGAACGGTTCGTCCGGCGTCCCAAACAGTGCGTTGAGCGCGATTTTGATATCAACGAGCCCTTTCGCCTTCGCGTTGTTGGTCTGCTCGTTTTGCAAACCGGAGAGTTGCTCTTCGAGCGATTCGATGCGGCTCGACTCAGGATCCGACGCTTGCAGGTCGGCGATTTCTTTTTCCGTTGCGGCAACGCGTTCCGTGAGCGCTTCGTCCGTGCGACCGGAAGCGGTGAACTCCGCCGGATCGAGTCCCTCCATGTTCAGTTTGAACTGCGCCGGGTCCGCCTTCGTGCAGCCCAACGCGGCGAAGAGGCAGCACAGCATCGCCAGCCGGCGCGCCGCACCTTGCTCAGGTTCGTGTGATTGATTCATTGGGGATCGCCCCGACATGCCAACTACCTCGAATGAATTACACTGACCAACGGTCGCCTCGAGTAACACCGTCGCTTCGCTGCGACGTCGATGTTCCCTCGCTTGCGCGTCGGGCTAGTGTGCTTTGTACTGAACTACTTAAACGCTGATTCTGGAACCGCGATGTCGCCCAGGTCTTCCAAGCCATCCGCCGGAATGGTGAGTTTAAATCGCCCGCCGTTCCAACCGCTCTTCGCCACGAGCCCGCCGCCGGAACCGCCGCCCACGCGTTCGTGCCAGACCATGAACTCAATGTTTTCGCCTGCGGGCAGATCCTTGATTTCGAACGCACCGTCCGGCCCACTGACTGCGACATAGCCGTCGGCCCGTGCGAACATATACCCCTTCATCCAGGGGTGAATGCTGCACGTCACCGGAAATGGCGCGTTTTGAGATTTCTTGAATGAAACCGTCGTCGAGCCCCCGCCCGGCAGTTGCGGATTGAAGTTCGCATCGCCCGGCGGACTACCCGCGGTGTTGTGAGCTTTGGGATCGCTGTTGAGCACCTTGACGGGCTGACCGGTTCTGGCCGTCAACACATGCGTCAAGAATACGCAACCCTTTTGATCGAACAGCGCTTCCGTCGTGGGAGTTGCAGGATCTTTGACGCGACTGACTTTCCGCGCGAATACCACGACGTTGCTGATTCCCTTGCTGGACGGATCCACCACGAAGGACAGATCCGGCACGCTGTCGCCGCACATGTCGGCGTCTTTGCCGCCGGTGCTAATGCGACCGATCGCCGGCGCAGCGCCGTCGATAAGAAAGCGTCCTTTCAGCCCGCCCCAGCCCGTGCCGGTGGCCGCAGTTTCGCCGGCTTCTTCGCTCCCGGAACCTTCGCCCCCTTCGCGAATCGCCGTGACGATCTTCGCCACTTCGGGATCGTCGAAGTTCACCGCGGGGTTAAGCGTCACGCGGCGCTCGCAGCCAGCGACGCAGACCAGCAGCGTCAACAAGACGCCGAGAGTTGTTTTCGAAAAGCTCATACCATCAACGTCTGAGAAAGATATCAAATGCCCGAGGCGCGCCGCGCCTCGGGCCGTGAATGCCGGGTGGTCTACTTCTTGCTGAACAACTTCGCGTCGAGCTTCACGACGCCGAGGTCGTTTTCGCCTGCCTTGATTTCCAGGTCGAACTTGCCCTTCGGCCAGGCCTTGGTGTCGACCCAGCCACACTTCTCGTGCCAGATGCCGAACTCGTGTTTGCCGGCTGGGATGTTCTTCAATTCGATCTTGCCGTCGACCGGTGTGACGACCGTGTAGGGATTGTCGCGCACGACGACGTAACCCTTCATCCACGGATGGATGTTGCAGCTCACGGGCACCGGCAGGTTTTGTTTCTTCTTGAACGTGTAATCGAGCGTGGCGTCCTTCGGCAGCAAGGGATTGACGGCCTTGTCGCCGAGCGGGGCCATGTTGCTGTTGTGCCCGACGTCGTCGGAGTTATGCAACTCCAAGGCCTGCTTCGCAAACCAGATCGAAGTGACGTGCGGTTCGAAACGGCAGTTCTTGTTATCGAACCGGAGTTTCGCAGCGGCCACAGCAGCCGCAACGACTTCCGGATGGACGTCTTTTTCGTCGACCTTGCTGCGAATGAACAGCACCACGTTGGAGATCCCCTTCGTCTCGGGATCGACGAGCAATTCCTCGTTCACCAACATCTTCGGGCCGCAGTAGGCCTCGTCCTTTGTCACGACCAACACCGCGGGCTTCGGCGCTTCGCCATCGAACAGAATCTGCCCCGTCAGGTTGCCGTATTCTGCCCCTTGCGCAGCGGCCGCCATCAGGCCCAGCAATGCCAACGATTGCCACGAAGTTCGTTTCATCTTCAATCTTTCTCCCTCCAAGGTCCGCCGCATCTTGCCAGCGAACATTGATTTGAATTGGCCGCGCCCTCAAAGTTTCCCTGGGCGCGAACGTAGCGATTCGAGACTGCAACGAGAGAATCCGGAGCGAATTCTCAGGGCGGCGGATTGCGAGTCGCCTGCTTGCCGCCCGGCTGGTTGATACTCCCAAATTCTACGTGATGTTTGTCAATGCGACTATGGCGGCATCTTTATTCACTGCCCGAATCGGTCGGCGCCACCGGTGGCGCGACGATCTGGTCCTTGTACGAATTCTTCGACTTCATGAACGTGTCATAGTTCAGTAACAAGTCCACCACGCCGTCCAACTGCTGTTGGCTCGTGCCGGGGAACAAGTTCTGCGCCGATAATTGATTGTGCGGGAAGTTCACCGGCATGCCCGTGTACGGCAACAACCGTTTTGGGTTAGCGATCCAGCGGACGGTGAAGTCGGGCCGCATCCGTTGATACACGCGTTCTAAATTCGGCGCGAGCGCCTTGGGGTCGCCGGGCGGAATGTAATTCCCCAGTAAGTGGCACTTCACGCAGAAGTTCTGCCCATCCATCACGATCTTCATGGCATCTTGCAACCGCTCCGGGCGTGCCTGCTCGGCGGCGTCCAAATGCGACGTTTGCAGCCGCGGGCTGAATTCCGTCGGATACGCCGCGTCGTCGATGGCCGCAAAATACTCGGCCAGGAAGCGCGCGTCGTTCGATGACATATGGAAGTTCGGCATCCGCAGCACGGTGGCCGGGCGAATGACGTAAGGATCCAACAAGAACTCATACAACCAATCGCTCTGCACCTTCTTGCCTTCGCGCACCAGTGGCGGCGGCAACCAACCCCAAGCGTCGGAGGCCTTCGCGGCCGGGTTCGGGCCGGCGCGTTCCGTCTCCAGCGCGATCGGATGCAGATACTTGGTGAAGTCGCCGCCGTCCGAGGGATACTTCGCCGTCACGAGTTGCGGTTGGATGCCCACGTCCGGTCCGCCGACCGCGAAGACATGGCCTTCGATCGCCACGTTCTCCCACTGCGAGAAGTAGTTCATCATCGCCTCGCCAGAGGCGTCTTCGGTTTCTTGAACCTGATCTTCGTCCGTCAACAGCGGCATGCCGGTGACGGTTGCCGTACCATGCACCTTGCCGGCCGGCTTCTTCGAGGCCGCGATTTGCGCCGGCGTGAAGTGCGGTTCGAGGAACGCGTAGTCGTCCCAAGCCGCAGTGAGGTCGTTGTTCTCGGCAAACCACTTCGGGTCGTAGTTGAACTTCCAGGTCTCCATGCCCAGCATGTGGCAGCCGCCGCAGTTGTACTTTTGCAGCACTTCGCGCCCCTTGAGCACGGCCAGTTGCCGCGCGTCGGGCTTGTAGACGAACTGCTCCGCTGGCGGTTCAGCCACCAAGCCGAGCACAAACGTCATCAACTGCTCGACCTGCTGATCAGTGAAGTTGAATTTGGGCATCCGCAGACGTTCGAGGTACGTCTTGTTCTGCGTCTTCTTGTAGTCGTAGCTGCGCGGAGCGCGGAGCTTCTGCCAGAGGAACCCTTCGCGCTCGTGCCCTTCGAGTTTCTCGACGAAGTAGGCAGTGTCCTGATCAAGCCGATCGAGATCGATGCCGTGATGCGATTCCTCGCCCTCGTGCGAGACTTCGCCGTGGCTGAATCCACCCTTGTCGCGGGGGGTATTCTCCAGGAATTGCACGACCTGCTCGAACGCTAGCTTCGAAGTTTCCTTGCGGCCCCAGTCAGCGAGCCCGGTGCCGATCGGCTTGGCGTCTTCGTAGCCGGGGATATCGTGGCAGCCGGTGCAACCTTGCTTGGTGATCGTGCGGCGGCCGATGTAAAGCAACTTCTTCTCGCGACTTGCGCCGCCGACCAGTTCCGCTTCGTCACCTTTCACGTCGGCGCGGAGCGACTCCGGAATACCGTTGGCGACGAAATCCTTGGCTTGCGATTCGGTGAAGGCGTTCCGCAAATGGATGAACACCAGATCATCGAGCGCCTTGTCGTCGAGCGCCGGCGCCGCTTCGATGGTCTTGCCTTGCGATGACAACAAATACGCGGTGATATCGGCCGCGGGATCGCTCACCGCGCCGTCGGCCGCCGTGATCGGTTCCAAGAACAGATTCGGCATCACGGTCCGCACGTGATAGTGATTTGGCTCGCGGACCCAGCTATAGAGCCACTGCTTACCTTTTTCGCCCGTCAGCTTCGAGCCGAGGTCGGCCAGGTTCGGGCCTTGGTTCGCCACGAACGGCTTCGGGAAGTCCGGATGTTCATGGCAAGTCAAGCAACCACGCACCTGGAACAACTGCTTGCCGCGCTCGACGTCGGGTTCCGCGGTGACGCCCGACCAGGGTTCGATGTACTCGAACTTCTGCGTCTTATCGAGCAAGTAATGCGTGAGGGCGGCGATTTCCACCGGCTCGAACTTCTGCGCATCGGCGAGACCTTCGGCGCCTTCGCCCAGGTGCTCATGCAACCCGAAGATGCGGGGCATCTTCGTCGTGGGGCGGAAATCCCAAGGATTCCGAATCCACGAGTAGAGGAAATTCTCGTCCAGCTTATGCCCAACGTAACGCAAGCTCGGGCCGACTTTCCGCAACTCGCCAGGCGTGGCATCGTCCGCGCCCAGGATCGCGGCCATGGCTTCCGTGTCTTTGCTCATTGCCGTCGCCGCGGCGTCTGCTTCGGCAGCGCCTTCACCTTCCGCTGCGACTGGCGGTGCAAACGACGCACGAATCAGCTCGGCGAGTTGCTTGCGATTCTCCGTTACCTCCGGTTGATGCGCGACGTCTTGCGCGAGTTGACGCATCTCCGGGCTAATACTTTCGTCGGCCAGCACTTGCTGCGCGGCCGCGTAGTACGGCGGTTCCGCCCGCATGTCCGGGCCGTTGCGCTGCTCGGGCGTTTTATAGCCGTTGATTTCGTGGCAACCGAAGCAGCCGTAGTCCTGAATGATCGCGTGGCCGGCCAGCAACTTCGGCGCGGGCGGATCAGGGAAACGCTTGCTCGGCTGCAACTCGACGACTTCGTGATGGCACTTCAAGCACATGCTCTCGGTGAACCGTTCCGGAGTCATTGGGAAAATCCAATGATGGTTGTTGAACCAGCCGTGCTTGTCGGTCCATTCCTTGGCCTGCTGCGGGTTGTTCGGCGTGTGCGACGTCCACTTGAACGCCGTGCCGTTGCCTTGGCCGTCATGGCAAATCGTGCAACCCATCTCGCCACGCTTGT
>JAWXBP010000182.1 GCA_034440135.1 Planctomycetia bacterium | reverse complement strand
TTGGTCACCGACTTCGTAGAAATCGCGCCGCCGCAGCTTGGCGACTGCCCCGACGCGGGCGGCCGTGTAGATCAGAATGCCAATCACGGCGAAGTCACGGCGGCCAACATCGTGGGACGCCGCGATGCTCTTCAGCAATCGCCGCGCATGTTCGACCGTAATCTCCGGCGTCTTGCCTTCGATGATTTGATATCGCTCGCTGCGCACCGACAACGCCGGATTCAGGATCAGGACATGCCGCATGACAAGCCCATCAAAGAACCGCCGCAGCGCCGCCAGGTGCAGCTTCCGAGTGGGTAAGGCAACTGGCAGAGACTCAAGAAATCGTCCGACATCGGCCGGTGTCACACGGACCAACTCCAGGCCGCGTAAGACGCACGAATCAGAGAACAAGCGAATGGTGTGCAGATACGCTTTCCGCGTGGAGGGATTGCGGATCTGTCCGTAAAAAAACTCTTCGAAAGCGAATCGAGCTGCCCCACCGGCATCCCGAATGAGCGCCGGTAGGTCTGCGGGTTCAGGCCGTTCAACCGCAGCCAGCGAGTTCGTTACGTCGGTCATCTTTCTCCATCGGTACCTCAACCGGTACCTCACTGTGCCAACCGCCGGTTTGCGATTTCAGTTTGCTTCCGATTCACCGACCATCTCGTCGATCCATCGGGCAAGTGCCTGGAAAACGGGGTGTAGCATTGCTCAGTCGGCACCTGACGGAATTACGCGACCCGGTGAGTTTTCCGGCACTCCATCCATAGCGCCGGACAACGTCCTTTGTCCAGCCCTGTTTACTCTGGCTGAACGACCAACCTATTCAGCATGCCTGACCTCGCCGCACGGCCTGCCAGTCTGCGTCCACATCAATGCATGCGTACTTTCGTCTTCGACCTCTCCAAACGGTGCTTTATATCCGGCGATGTGATAGGGAATCAGACCCGACGAAACACAGCTCTGTGAATTTCACTGGAAGTGAAGCCTATTACCACCCCCTCACTGACGTCAGAACGTGAGTGAGGGGTCGGTGGTGCCAACGGTTCTGAATCAGGTTAGACCGTCCAGCGGGCGACGCCTTTTGGGCAGAGCCCGCTCCCGGATCAAGAATGCGCATCGTCCCGTGGGCCTAGACGATCGCGAAGGTGACAAGCCATTCATTAACCCGCGCAAATCATCCCACATCATTATTCGACCAGCGTGCGGAAATGATTTGCGACAAGTGATCGCATCGCTTCGCGGGCAGGAGTCAATGCCTCTTGGTGGTTGTCGTACGTTGCTGGCTTCGGCCAGGAGCAAGCGGGCCTCGCCGGAGAACCCCTCCAGTTGAACGTCTTTGGAAGAGTCGCGCAGTGACTGAGTCACTTCGCTTGAACTCGCTTGTCGAATGGCTTTCGCAGACGCGCTGTTTGCCCTCGTTACCTGCCTGAAGTGCGCACGCGAATGCAATCGTTCGTTACTCGTCACGTTCTTTTTTTGTGGAGAAGATGTATGTCGAAGCAAACTGCGAAAAACCGACCTGTGCATGAAATTCGGCTTGGCCGGATCAAGGCTGTTATCTGGGAAAACGACACTCAATCCGGAATTCGTCACAACGTGAAAATCAGTCGTCTTTACAAGGACGGTGATTCATGGAAGGACTCGAACAGTTTTGGTCGCGACGATCTTCCACTGGTGGAGAAAGTCGCCGATCTCGCACACACGTGGATCTTCACTCATGGTGGTGAGGCCGCTGCGGGCGATGATTAAGTACTACTTGGCTGGTCGATGACGCACGTGTCGTCCGGAGAATTGCCCAGCAGAGGTTTCGGCATCACCGTACCTCTGCGCTGACTGCCAAATATGGCATACCGAACGGCGACCTATGGGCTTCCAAGTTCCGGGATGCTTCGTGCGCGGCAACTCGACCTCACTCTTTCCACTCCAAGCGGGCGTGATTGCATTCTTGATTGTTTTGGCTGCGGCCTTTGGGAGCGGCAGCGCTGATGCCAATTGCTGACCGCTGCGGATTCGTTTCCTCGAACCTCTTCCTCTCACATCGAGACCGGAGTCCCTTGGTCCGCTGGATGAAGGTTGCGGAAAGGTCTGGCCCAAGCGCAACCACGCATTTACTCGCGTGAGCTTTGGGAACCAAGGGTTTGTTGCTCGATTCCGAAGTGACTCGCAGCGAGCTTACCGTCAAGCAGGCTCTCGGTGGCCACTTTTTACTCGAAGAAAATTTCGCGGGATTTCCGAACCTGGTATTGACAAGGCAGCATACAGCAGTAGCATGAGAGGTGAAGTTAGAGAACCGAAAGGAATTTGCACTCAAGATTCCCAAAAGCCGCACAAGCCAGACTTCTCGCAACAGCGAGGGGAGTCCGGCGTGTCCGGCTTTTTTTCGTTGGGAAGTGCTCATGCGAGAGTTTCCAAAAACGCAGGCAGTCCTTCACGGTCAGTTGACCGTGGTCGATGATTACTATCGTCAAGCAATTCAATTGCTGGATCAGGGGACGGTGCCAGCGTTCGAGCACAGCGAAGTTGCTCGCTCTTTTGAGGCCGTAAACGAGGCCCGACAGCGCTTTCAGGACTTGGCTGAACTCTATCCGTCAGTGCCGCACCATTTGGACTGGGTGGCCGAGTGCGATCTCACCCTGAGTCGCCTTCACGCGCAACAGGGAAGCCCAGCCGAAGCGGCTGAAAAAGCGGAGCGCGCAAAGGATCTGCGTTCTGGACCGATTCTGGCTCGCTGGAAAAACACGGAGCCGCTTTGTCGAGCGTACGAGCGTGCAAAATCGTTGAACGAGGCCGCTTTTGGGGCGGACGCGCTAGACGGAATTCGCATGTACCGGGAAGCCAGTGCGATTTGCGAGTCCTTGGTCGATGCTTTTCCCAACTGCAAGGGCTATCGGGATTGGCTGGGAGCCAATAAGGGAGGCAGCGCAAAACGCCTGAGTAAGATTGGCGCGCGAGTTGATGCAGAAGCGGATTTTGCGATCTCTATTCGGTTGCGCCGAGAGTTACGAGACAGCGAATGGAGATCAGAGACGACGAAATGCAAGTTGGCCAATACGCTCTACTCGTTTCTTCAGACTTTCGATCGTTTGGGAACAACACTTTCCCATCGTAAAAAGTTTCGAGCGTCGATGGAGTGCTGCCAGCTTTACCGCGAAGTCCTTACTGAGCAGTACGGCTTGGAGTGGGTCACTGAATACTTAGAGGCACTGGATTGTTTGTTAGGACTGGCAAACTCGGCCGCCGAGCGTGAGTGCGTTGATCGAGAAATCGAGTTAGCCCAAGCGGTCACCTATGCGGCGAATGCCGATCCAGTCCTTGAATACAAGGCTTCGAAATTACTGGCGGATCGTCGCGCGAAGCTCCGCCCACAACATATCGGGGTCAGCGTTTCACGCGGGATTCAATTCGTACTGTGCCTGCTGGTGTTTGGTCTTACCGGGCTATTCAGCTTTCCTTTGTTCTGCGCAGTTGCGTTGCCTTGCGCGTTATGCGTCAGGCTGATTGGGACGGCCGAAAAGGGATTTGCTGTGGGGAGAGTTCGTGATCTCCTTTCTACGTGCGTCATGCCATGCTGTTTGTTATTTGGTGAACTTCACGGCTATGAGTTAGCTGGCGGCCTTCTAGGAATCGTCGTCTATCTCGTCGCCACTGCAATGGTGCGCGGTCAATTGCTGCGGACGCATTCGCATCGAATGGTCGCGATTTGTGCCCGTGTTTCTCGACGTGCCGATTCAATCGCGGAACGATGGGCGCTTTGGATCGCGAATCATGGAACTCCGTGGCTGAAGGCGCTGATGCTCGATGCCGATGTCGCGCACGGAAGTCCGCGACTCAGGCGGCCATTCTACTGGGCGGCTGGCTTCTGTGCCGTGTCATGGGAAGCGCAAGAGCTTTGCGCCGGTCTTGTGGCATTGGTAAACGACTTCGTGGAACCGGCATCCCGTCCACAGAAGCCACGCTTTACGTCACGTCGACAAAATCAGTCGACCTCTTGGGCAGTCCTGCTGAGACGCCCGCTGCATCTCGCTCGCGGCGATGATGTCCCGCTCTGCACCTAAGCGCTTTGCTTGCCAATGGTCAGTCCCACAGTGCCGTGATTGCGCGACATTGTGCATGGTTTGACGCGCGGGCAATGCGGAGCGCCGTCCCGATGATCGGGAACGCCTGCGCAATGCGGATATCGCGGCTTGCTTCGGACTCTAACTTCACCCGGTCACGTTGTACGCGTGACCAAGCCACCGCACTAAACAGGCAAACCAGGCTCGTCGGGGCGGCACTCCCTGCTGCCCACTGCGTGTAGTGAGCGCGATCGACGGTCTCGCCCTGCGACAAACGTAAGAATGTGAATTCGGAGCCCTGCATGGACACAAATTTCAATATGCCCTGTCCACTCAGTCGTACTTTCGCCGTGACGAAGAACGACTTTGTGGCGACTCAGCCGCAAGCCCTACGTCAACAGGCGTTCGTCCAATGCTTTACCTGGTCAATCGAGCATATGGCAGCGTTGCACGGGGAAGCACGCAATCCCTTTCGTGCAGCGAGAGCATTTGCTCATCGAATGGAGCGCAAGAACTTTCTGCACAGCGACTTGATCGATTGCCAGAGAGTGGAGATCGGAGAACGGCCACTTTGCACCTCACAATGCAGCACCTGTGACATCGATCGGATCGCTTATCAATTGGAACGGCGGTTCTCCGGAAATTCCAAGCCAACAAGAATCTTTTGGCCGAGCACTGAATTTGCTCGACGATTCGGAACCTGGACTGGATCCGACTGCTACCCGTGCCCACACAAAGTCAGTCATGACCTGATCGTCACTTCCGTCTGGCTGGGTTTACTGAAGGCTGCACCTGAAGTGGCCTGCAACGCCTGGACGTCGGAGCGTCTTTTGATGGCATCCGCTGCGACGTCCGCCAGGCGGGGACCAATGCCGGATGCCGCAATTTGCGATGAGGGCAAGGTGCACATCGCCATTGAAATCGGCGGCAACTATCCAGCGTCCTGGCTTCGGCATCACATCGAACGATTTGAGCAGGCCGGATGGGATTGGGAGATCTGGTAATGAGGGGAAGCAACATGAAGAGAATTCGACTTTCTAAACGAGACAGAGAGCTGCTCATACGCATTGTCCCGTTCGGGCATGCGACAGTTGAAATAATTCAGCGTTGGTATTCGTGGCTGTCAATCGCGGCCGTGCGGAGCTGGATCAAGCGATTGCGCCAAGCGGGGTGGATTGTTTCAGCGCCACTCGACGAACGTCGCAATTATTATCGGCTCTCGAACAGGGCGGTCCAGTATCTCAGAAATAAATGGGGCGTTCGCGTCTCACGAGCCACAACTCGGCCGTTGAAGCCAAATCGAAAGCCCGAGAAACACGCATGGCTGCTGTTTATTTCCGAAAACCCAACGCTCGGACGAGAAGCCTATCGCCCCGCGTTTGACTCAGGTCTCTTTCCAGAACTCGCCGCCCATCTGGCTGAGGGCAAAGCAGATCCCTATCGGCAGCGATTGTTCTATCGGGCCGGGGAAACGATCGGGCTGTTCGTTTTGGATCGCGGTCATCCCGATTTCGTAAACGCCAAATTGAAACCACAGGTTGAAGACCTTTGGCGGCAGCCATCGTTTGCAAAGGTCGTCAATGCGGGTTTATTTGAACTCACCGTGTCAACGAGTTCCATCTCACGCAAACGGGAGTTGGAAACAGTGATCAATGAACATCCGCCGGGCTTTCACTGGCAGATCGTCGTGATGGAGGAGATCGCGGCACTCCTTCCGCGTCGCAGCAGTTCAAGTCCGCCGTATTCCGAAAGGAGCAATGGTCATGAAAACACGCCGTGAGGCTCGTCAACTCAGTCCTGGCGACCAGTTTCATCTTACGCTGACAATTCAAGTGGAATTGTCTGAAGCTGAACAGCACGACGACGGCCGAGTCACTCTTCGCGCAAAAGTGGTCCCGTGTGGACCACGGTGCGGTGAAGAGTGTGAGTGCAAGAGTTCTGTCTTCAAAGACACAAGTGGGCCGTTTGAGTTCAACCTACATGGGACTCAGCGCGTTCCGTATTTTGGCAATCTTCAGCAACTACTTGCAGATTCCGAGCGGATCAAAAAGCAGATCGCTCGACTGACCGGAGCAGAGGGTGACTCCGCTCCGCACGAAAGCCTTGTTTCTTCTCACCCAATCACTAACAAAGTGGAGTAACCAACATGCCTTTGCCCTACCTCAATCGCAGAGAGAACCAATTACGACTTAATGGGCGGATGCCGGTTCTGTACTGGCCACGGTTCCGTCCGTCAGCCGCCGACACGATGACGTTTACGTGGTGGTGTATTTCCGTAAGTGCATATGCGGTCATCGTGACGTTGGGAATGGATGCCTTCCGCTTCATGCCATCCTGCTGTAAACGGCGCTCGAAGAGTGCAGCGCTTGGCGGGTTACCGATGGTCGGTCGAAAAGTGTAGTGCTCATGTTCCCTTCCGCGGATTCGTGACCGAG
>JAWXBP010000181.1 GCA_034440135.1 Planctomycetia bacterium | reverse complement strand
CCGCCAGTGGCACCCCGCATTTTCGTCACTGTTGCATCAATGCCTCCGCCATTGCTTTTTCGATTTGCTCGTTGCTTGATTCGCCATCGCTTGCGCGGCGGGTATCGATTGATTGAGTGGCTGGAACGTTCGGGCCGGCTCAATGTTACGGCCCGCTACGCCTTGTCGGATCGCATCGCCGTCGAGATGCCGTTGTGGCGGCGGCCCAATCAGTTGGCTGAGTGCGAATCGCTGGCCTATGAGCAACAACTCGTCGGCGCAGTAACCAAGGAATTAACGGCAATCGGCCTACCGGCCGTGTTGGTCGATTGCGGCGCCGACGTCGGCCTTGTGGCCGGACTGTTGTGCGCCCAGTCTCCAGGCATCGAGGAAGTCGTCGCCTGCGAACCGAACCCGGAGGCTCGTGAAATCCTCGCGCGCAATCTGGCAAGCTGGCCGGTCGCGACGCAGTGCTTGCCCTTCGCGATCGCCGACTTCAATGGCCGAGGGCGGCTCGCGCAGCCAGCCTACGACAATTCGCCGCACGCCGCGTTCCTGCGGCCGCATGCCGAGGGTGACATCCTCGTGCGGCGGCTCGCCGACTTGCCGCTGGACGTGACCTCGCGCTGTCTGGTCCTAAAAATCGACGTCGAAGGTGGAGAACAGGCCGTGTTGCGCGGCGCGCTCGACGTTCTGTCACGAGCACCGGCCTGGATCGTCACCATCGAAGCCCATCGAAAAGTCTTCGAGCGCACGGGGGTCGACCCCTGCGAAGTCGTCCGGCAACTCGTCCCGCTCGGCCTGGTCCGCACCTACATCGCCGAACGCCCCGCAACACCGCTCGACATCTCCCGTCCCTACTTCGATCAAGTCATCGACCCACCAGTTACGAACATCCTCTGCACCTCCCGCGCTCCGGTCGATGATCTCAGAGATTAGCCCGCGAAACACGCCAAACACGCGAAAAATGAGCTGCGACAGAAGGCCGACACATTTAGCCGGTCAAGAACTTTCAACAATTGGGCGATCGGGCCGAAGGCAGTTCCCAAGACGTAGCGCAAACTTGCATTTGCCCGGACCTTTCGTGGGTTTCGCGTGTTTCGCGGGCACACCTCCCCCGGCCCAAGGAACGCCCGCGGGAATCGAACAATCTCCCGTGGTGCGGCGTGCGGCGAGGTACTATTATGTGACAACTTCGCCGGTAGCGATCGCGCGTGGCGCGCGAGCCGTGATCTGCGAGTTTTGGATTGCACCGGGGGGCAGCCGTTATGCCGATCGAGTTTCGTTGTCCGCAATGCCAGAAACTGTTGCGCGTCGGCGACGACGCCGCGGGCAAGCAAGCCAAGTGCCCGGCCTGCGCGACGCTCGTCGCGGTGCCCATGCTCGGCCCGCCCCCTGCGGACGAATTTGGCATCGAGCCGCCCTCACCGCCGCCACCACCGACGGGTTCACCGTTTGGCACGGCCGGGACGAACCCCTTCGCCAGCGCGCCGATGCCGCAACGCCTGGCGCCGGCGAGTGACAATCCTTATGCAGCGCCGCTGTCCGGCTCCGACAATCCCTATTCCTCGCCGCTCGCCACCGGCGTACTGCGCCCCACAAGAATCAGTGTCAACGGCGTGTTCGAGGTCATGTGGCCGGTATTCAAGGCTAACATGGGGATGCTGATCGCGGTGTACTTCGTGGAGTGGCTCATCGGCCAGGCCTTTAACTACGGTGGCGCGTTCACGTTGGTTGGAATGCAGGCTGGTGGCGTAGACAGAGTGTTCGTGGCAATTCTGCAAATCGCACATGGACTCACGAATGGGTTGCTTGCGATCTGGCTGGCATCAGGTCGCGATATCTTCTACTTTGAAACGGCAAAGGGCTTGTCACCACCGTTCTCACGGCTTTTTTCTGGGCATCTGCTCCTGTGGAAGCGATTGCTGCTGTCACTCTTGGGAAGCATCGCGGGTCTAGTGATCTTTGCACCCGCGCTCATTGTCGGATTCGCCATTGCCGCTGCTAGCAATGACGAGGAAGCGGGGATCATCGCTGGCTGCGTCACTGCGGCCGTGTGCTTCATTCCGTGGGCCTGGGTTGGACTGACTTACGGCCAGGCGTGGTATGTGTACGTCGACCAGCCGGTAGGTGTGATCGAAGGCATTCGCATTTCCGGACAAATCACGCCGGGCAATCGCCTTGCGCTGTTCGCGATCGGGATTCTTGGCGCCATCATGGCCTTCGCGGGCGTCTGCGCCTGCCTCGTGGGCACTTTCTTTACTTTTCCGATGCTCTTCATGCTGTCGATCGTCGCCTACTTGCAGCTGACCGGCCAGCCAATCCGCGGGTACGACAGCACCGTCCCGTCGCACATGACGGTGTGAGCAGGTCGTTCAGCTTGGCATTCTTGAACAATTGTGGGAGGCGTCTCCGACGCCGATGGATTTGGCGCTTTTCGCGAGAGAAGCTCCGATCGCTATGCTCGCGTCGTTCGCATCGGCGTCGGAGACGCCTCCCACAGTCGATGGCCGATCCGCGCTGACGGTGTGAACCGCCGCCTTGTTCCTCGCCTCCTTCTCCGTTAACGTGACGGGGCAAGATTTCTTCGCGCGCCTGGCGCTATTTTCCCCGCAGCTTTCCTGAAGTGAACCGATGAGCGATCCCTATTTCCAGACCCTGTTTGCCGAGCGGATCGGCGGCGCCAATTACGGCAAGGGCACCGAGATCTACAAGTTCGAAAAGATCAAACGGGCCAAGCGCAAGGCCCTGGCCGATCATCCGGAACGGGCGCTGGTGGACTTTGGGATTGGCGAGAACGACGAAATGGCCCCGCCGCAGGTTCGCGCGCGGATGGCCGAGGAAATCAACCGCCCGGAGAACCGCGGCTACGCCGACAACGGCATCCAGGACTACAAAGACGCCGTCGCGCGGCTGATGAAGCGGCGGTTCAGCGTCGAGTTGGACCCCGTCAAGGAAATCAATCACTGCATCGGCTCAAAGACCGCGCTGGCGATGCTGCCGGCGGCGTTCATCAACCCGGGCGACGTGACGCTGATGACCGTGCCGGGCTATCCGGTCGCGGGGACGCACACACGCTACTATGGGGGCGAAGTCCATCGCCTGCCACTTCTGGCGAAGCACGATTTCCTGCCGGATCTGAAATCGATCCCGCCGGACATCCTGAAGCGCGTCAAGTTGCTGGTGCTCAACTACCCGAACAGCCCGACCGGCAAGCTGGCCACTCGCGAGTTCTATACCCAGGTGGTGGAATTTGCGCGGGAGCATCGCGTCGTCGTCGTGCAGGACGCCGCGCACATCATGCTGTCCTACGCGGCGGAACCACTCAGCTTCCTGTCGATCCCCGGCGCGAAAGAGGTTGGCGTCGAAGTCCATTCGATGTCAAAGGGCTACCACATGATCGGCTGGCGAATCGGCTGGGTCTGTGGTCACGAACGGATCGTGCAAGCGCTGGCCGACGTCAAGGACAACAGCGACTCCGGCCAATTCATGGCAATCCAACGCGCCGGCGCCGCGGCGCTCGACGACGACTCGATCACGGCGGCCGTGCGGCAAAAGTACGAACGTCGCTCGAAGAAACTCGTCGACGTGCTCACGCGCTGCGGCTTCTCCTGCAAGATGCCGGGCGGCACGTATTTTATCTACACGGCCTCACCCAAGGGCATCGCCAACGGCCCGCGCTTCGAAACCGCGGAAGCGGCCAGCCAATACCTGATCACCGAGCACTCCATCTGCACCGTCCCCTGGGACGACGCCGGCGCCTTCCTCCGCTTCTCCGTCACCTACGAAGCCCCGGACGAAGCGGCAGAAAACGCCCTGATGGCGGAAACGGAGCGCCGTCTGAAGCAAATCCGGCCGGAGTTTTAGAGCGGACGTCGAAGAACCACGGCGAGGATCGCGATGGCCAAGAAATCACGGGCGGCCAAATCAAACGCTCATCGCATCGAAACGGACCCGGTTGTTCGCGCCGTGCAGGCGGCCGTCAATGAGACCCTGCTCGACCACAAGCGTTCCGGCCACCCCGTCGTGTTTGCCGACGAGCATGGCAACCCCGTCTGGGTGCCGGCGGATGAGATTGTGATTCCGCCGCTGGATGAGCCGAAGCCGAAACGGCGGTCAAAACACAATCGTTGAGGCGTCGAAGACCGGGCCTTCGACGCAGGTGCGGCGGTAATCCCATTCGCCGCTGGCGTCGCGCACTCGTGCTACGCAACTGAAGCAGATGCCGAGGCCGCAGGCCATCGGCGTTTCCAACGAAACTTCGCAAGCAATGCCCCGCGCCGCGGCGATCTTCGCCACGGCGGCCATCATCGGCTCTGGGCCGCAGCAGACGATCCGAGTTTGATCCACCGGCGCGGCGTTGGGTTCCGACAGCAAGCGTTCCAGTTCCGCCGTGACGAATCCCTTCGCACCAGCGGAACCGTCATCCGTGGCCAGGCGAACGTCGACGCCGAGGAGCTGAAAGTCTTCCACGCCAGCGAGGTATTCCTGCGAACGCGCGCCGTAGCAGAGCGTCACGCGCGAAGCCTGCGCGCCGCGTCGCGTTGGATCGCCGTAGCTTCGCTTGCCAAGAAACTCGCGTCCCAGCGCCGCGAACGGCGTCTGGCCGATGCCGCCAGCGACCATCATCAGATGCTCGACGGCTCGCGCCGGAAACCCGTTGCCGAGCGGTCCCCAGATTTGCAGGGCATCGCCAGCGACGACCTTCGTCAGTCGGCCGGTCATCTTGCCAACGACAAGGTACACGACGTCGATGCCGATCGGCGTCCCAGCGTCGTCGAGCACGGTGTCATAGAGCGCGAGCGGCCGTCCGAGCAGGGGATCGTCCGTGCCTGGCAGCCGGAGCATCACGAATTGTCCAGGCACGATCTGCCGTGCAAGGTCCGGGCATGCGAGCCGCACGCGATGCGTCCCGCGCGCCAGCGGCACGTGCTCCAACACGCGGGCTTCACCGCACCAGGCGTGATCGGCAAAGTGGCAAGATTCCAGGGGATGGCTCACGTGCTATGTCGCTCTACAGCGCCTCAGTCCTGAACCGCGTTCATCCATCCGTCTGTAGCCGAGGTCTGTGACCTCGGGGAGCAATCGCTGACTGCAAGCAAAGCGCCGTCCTTGTATACTACGCCCGCTCCACCGCCCTCACAGAGGGCGGCTACAGAAGACTTGCTTCTCACGATCGCTTCTTCTTACGCAACGCGGAACCGACCAGCACCCGGCGTTTGGGACGCTTTCCGCTCGTCGGCTTGACCTTCGGCAAGGGCTTAATCGTCCCCGGCTCGTCGGCGAACATGCCGACCACGATTGGCGGCGCGTCGCTGAGTTCCATCGGAGGCTGTACCGGCATGCGACGCGGCGGCGGGCCGGACTGATCGCGCGAGCGGCTTTGCTGCCCATCTCGCGGCGGTCGCCCAACGCCTCCTCGATTTGCTCCTCCGCTCCGTGGCGGCGCGCCACTTCGCGGCGGAGCACCGGCGCGGGGCGCAGCACCAGTGCGAGGCGGAGCACCGGCGCGAGGCGCAGCGCCAGTGCGAGGCGGAGCACCAGTGCGAGATGCCGTGCCACTTCTGGGCGGCGCACCGGTGCGCGGAACGGCGCTGCCAGTGCGCGGCGGACGTCGCTCGGGGCGTGGGCCGGCGGTATCGCGAGAGCGACTTCTCGTATCGCGTTCGCGCGAGTTCTCGCGGTCCCCTTCGCCGGAATTGCGCAGCCAACCGACTTCCTCCGAAGTCAATCGCCGCCATTCGCCGGGTTGCATCTCTTTGAGTTTGACGCCGCCAATGGAAACTCGTTTCAGCCGCATCACCTTGTGTCCGATTCGCGCCAGGATGCGGCGAATCTCACGATTGCGCCCTTCGCGAAGTACGATCTCCAGCGTCGCACTTTGCTTGTGCTCGGCGCGAACTTCCGCCCGCTCGGCACGCACATAGGCTTCCGCCAGGCGCACGCCTTCGGTGAGTTGCGCTAACTCTTCTCGGTTCGGCACTCCAGCCACGAGCACGTGGTATACCTTCGGCACGCCGTAGCGCGGGTGTGCCAACATGTTGGCCAATTCGCCGTCGTTCGTAACGAGGATCAGGCCCTCGCTCTCCATGTCGAGCCGGCCGACCGTGAACAACCGCTCGCGCATCCGCGGCAAGAGATCGATCACGCGCTGACGCCCATCCGGGTCGTCGTTCGTACAAACCACGCCGCGCGGCTTATTGATGACAATGTATTCCCGGCGATTGCGCAGCTTCAGCACTTCGCCGTCGACACGGATTTCCTGCTTGGTCGGATCGACCGTAGTGCCTAACTCGCGCACCACCTGGCGATCGATTTCCACGCGGCCCGCGAGGATCAATTCCTCGCATTGCCGGCGGCTGTCGATGCCGGCCGTCGCCATGACCTTTTGCAGGCGCTCGCGGCCGTCATCGGGCCGCGCCGTGTCACGCGAGGGCCGTTGAGGCGGGCGCGCTCTGCGCGGGCCTCCGGGCGGACGCCCGCCGGGCTTGCCGCTGTAAGGCCGCCCTTGGCCGCTGCGAGGCGGGCCGCTATTGCCGCGTGCTGGGCGCGGGCCACGGGGTTTGTTTTCACTCATGGCATGTGTCCTCGGTCATCAATTTGTCGATTCAGCCAGCGCGGTGTACGCGCCATCACTTGCGCGGCATGCCACTTGGAACCACCGATTCTAATCCAAGCGACGGCGTTCCCCCAGGGACTCTGCCCTCGCCGAATCCGTCGTTGTGCCAGAATTTGGTTGAAATAGCGGCCTGCCCAAACAAAAGGGCCGTTCCCAGCAGGGAACGGCCCGAATTCTCGGCGAAATGGTAGCGACGAATCGCCTATTTGCGCCGCCGCGCCAGGAGCGCCAACGTGCCCAAGCCCAGCAGTGCCCAGGAACTCGGCTCTGGAACTTCATAGATCTGAACTTCGCTCAGACCGATGAAATCATTACCGGCCCCGTGATTGACCAGATTGTCGAGCTTGATGTACCTGGCCGTCGTTCCAGTCAGATCAATGATCTGACCGAAGTCGACGTCATCCGTGCCTGGACCGATGGTCAACTCTTGCCCGGCGACGAGCGTCGTGAACACCTTATCCTCGCCGGCGACCAGGATGTCGGCCGTCTTGATGCCGCGAATCAACAGGTCGTCCCGGCCTTGCAGGGCTTCGTTGTAGTTCCAGATCACCAACCGATCGAGCGCCTTTTCCGCCCCGACGTCGAACACGATGAACGGGTCCAGGTCGAACTGTTCCGGCGGCACGTTCGGGAAAGAGCCTTGATTCAGCCACATCATGCCGTCCGGGGCGCGACTGTGAGCCTTGCCGCCCATACCCGCATGGTTGACGAGATACTCAGGTCCACGATTGAATCCGGAGAGGCTACTGGAGACTTCTTCAATCGTGGTACGCAGCGGCAGTTCGCGCGATTCGCCCGGAGCGAGCGCACCGTCAAAACGCACTTCGCTCAGACCGGCGAACGCGTTCCCGTCGCCAGCGTTCGTGATGTTGTCAATGCGCACATAACGCGCGGTCGCTCCGCCAAGTGCAATCGACTGCGAGAAGTCCCCCGGCGTACCGGGAGCGACGGTGAGCGCCTGAGCGTCGATCAATGGCGAGAACACTTGGTCGGCGCCAGCCACCGAAATGCGAGCGGAACTAATTCCGCGCGAGGCCAGTCCAGACTCGTTGTAGTTCCAGACCTTCATCGATTCGACCAGGTACGAGGCGCCCAGGTCGAACGTGATCTGCGGCGTCGTGTCATTGGGCGCGGCGAACGTGCCGTTCGTGAGCCACATGCTCCCATCGGGTGCGTCTGAATGCTCGTCGCCGGTCAGGCCGGATTGATCCACGGTGTGGATCGAAGTGCGGTCAAATCCGCCTCCCAAACCCGAGGATGCCGACGCGGAAACCAGCGGAATGACGTTCGCACGTGCGACGTCTCCTAAGATCGAACCGAACATGGCCAGGCCCAGGCCTGCCAGCGCGCCACAGCGCATCAACATAGCGTTCCCCCCTTCAAAGTTGTCGACATCAAAGCCCAACGCCGATCTCTGTCCGCGCGCACCGTCATTGAAGCTGCCGAACACGGTAGACCGCCACGAGGGTCCCTGTCAACGATTTTCCGGAAAATCGCCAGGGTTTTCTCGCAACTGGCCGGAAAGTCGGCCATGCTAATAGCGGCCGTTCGCCCCGTTCCGAGTAGTCTTGCCAGCCGTGGTCGCGGCCGTCGGTGCGATGGCGCCGCGGCTTTCCACGAACAGCAGCACTTCGGCCCGAGCCGGGCCGCCCGTGGGCAGTGAGAGCGTCTTTTCCAACAGGTTTTCGTCGCGGGGCGTGGGCGAGGGAACGATCCCCAGACTGATCACCAGCACCTCGTCAACGCTCCAACGGAAGGTCTCTTTCACTCGCAGTTGTGATCGTTGTGGAACTTCGATTTTGGTGCGTTGCGTTGTCAGCAGTGCGGTGCCGGTTTCGATGGCCACCGGCACGATCCGCTCCACCTGATCGATATTGCACTTCACGAGGGCATCGATCGACGCACCGTCCGGGGAAACCAACGGGGTCAGTTCGACCGCGATGCCTTCTTGGATGTCCGCGAGTTTCGGCTCATACGTGGCAAAGCCCGGCAGGCCCGGCAGCAGGTGTTGCGTGAAAGTGCGCGTGCGCAACGAGGAGACGACGGTCGGCTGCCCGTTCGGCACTAAGAGTTGGGGCGAACCGTATTCCGTAAAGTCGCTGCGTTTGCGCAGTTCGGCCAAGAGAATCGCGGCGTCTTCCTTGGCCACCAACCAGGCCTGCACGCCGGCGGATTGAACTTCGACCGGCGTCAACTTCGCTGGCGCACGGGAGCGCCAATTGGGATTCGACAGGGAGATCAATCGCAGTCCGCAAGCGCGATTGGCTTCCTTCGGATTGACGAAGCGATCCACGATGCCAGCCACCGTAGACTGCATCTCAGGCGTGTGGTAGACGCGCAGAGCCTTGGGCGTGGCGCTCAGGATTCCCAGCGGCTCCGAGTGCCAGAATTCGTAGCCGGTTTCGCGCAAGATCCAGTCGATGATCGCCTGTTCCGGATGCGGCAACTCGCTCGCGCGCTCGGCAAAGGGGCTAATGTCGTAGTCGCGCCAGACCTGGCCATGTTCGTTGGGAAGCGCACCGGTTCCGCGAGTGACGCGCGCGCCGCTGCCGGACGCCTGGGGGCTCACCGGACTCAGGCCATTCTCCGAGGGGCTCTCCGCCGCGGCGGGACGGACCCCGGATTCGGTCGCTGGCGCCGCCGGATCGAGCGGCTCGATGGGCCGCGTCTTGACCTTGGTTTTCTCTCGCGCCGCGCCGTTGTTCGCGCGTTGCGCCGCGACATGCTCCGCCGGCAGCAAAAGTGCTACCAGAGTGGCGGTCCACATCACGATCGAACGGGCATCCATGCCACGCCGCTCCACGCCGACGAAAATCTCGATAACCGAGGGCGGCGAAGTATACGGGACCTGCGAGAAATACAACAAGACGGAAACCGTCACGGCGCAACCGGGCGTTTTAGGGGAACTGGGCGAACGGCCTCGCTCCCTGCGCCAGAATCTACCGCCCCGGCTGCGGGCAGGATACGATGGCGTTAATCGACATTCATCATTCATCATTCTGCATTCATCATTTCCCTTGTTCGTCGGTCCGGTATTCGCCCGCGAGTTGGTTACCGCCCCGCGCAGTTGGCGCTTGTTCGCCACTCGAGCGGCGTATGTCGCCGCGCTCTTTCTCCTGGTTTGTACCACGTTTCTGGCCTTCCGCTTTTCGCAGCAACGGCTGACCATCGGCGATTATGCCCGGTACGGGACGTTCTTGTTCCAACTGCTGGCCCGGCTGCAACTCGTGGTGCTGACGTTCTTCGCCGCTCTCTCGGCCGCGGCCGCCGTGGCGCATGAGAAGGACCGTCGCACTTTGGAGCTGCTGCTCCTGACGCGGCTGAACAACTCGGAGTTGGTCCTCGGCAAACTGCTGGCCAGTATTCTCCGCATCCTGATGGTGCTGGCCGCCGCGTTTCCGTTGTTTGTATTTATCGCCCTTTTCGGCGGCATCTCGATTGGTCAGATCATTCGCGTGTTCGCGGTGACGCTCGCCACGGTGCTCGCGGCCGGCAGCCTGGGCGGATTGCTCGCCCTCTGGCGCGAAAAAACCTTCCAAACATTGGCCCTCACGGCGATGACGTTGGCGGCCTGGTTCGCCCTAGGCGAGATCATCGCCGCCGGCGTTTTCGGGGCGTCCATTCGCGGCGTCAGCGCCATCCATTGGGCCGAGACCCTAACGCCATGGCGGGCCGTGTTAGCGGCCACGCGCGCACAATACGCCTCGGGTTCATCGCTCGATTTCCTGCGCTCGGTCGTTGGCGGCTACGTCATATTTGGGTTCGGCCTGGCCGCGGTGTTCAATGCCATCGCCGTCTGGCGCGTGCGGGTCTGGAATCCCACGCGCGCGCAGCGCCTCGTGCTGGCCGACGACAAGGAAGGCAAGATCTTCACGGGCCGGCAGGCCGCCACGCCGGAAACCGCCGCGCCGGCCGTCACCGCGAGGCAGCCGCGACCGTCGCGCCGCGTGTGGGACAACCCCATACTCTGGCGCGAGGTGCGCACCTGGGCCTACGGCACCCGAATCCTGATGATTCGCGTGGCGTATTTGGCAATGTTCGCGCTGGCGGCCATTGCCGCGCAACGGGCCGTGAACGCGGCGACTTACGCGCACCGCGCCGATATCGCCACGCCGCTGGCGCTGCTTTCGGTGTTAAGCCTTGTGCTCGTCAACGCGCAGGCCGTGACGTCGATCACCAGCGAACGGGATGCCCGGGCGCTCGACCTGCTGCTCGTCACCGATCTGACGCCGAAAGAAATCATCTTCGGCAAACTCGCCGGCGCGCTCTACAACGCCAAGGAAATGATCCTGCTGCCGTTGGCGCTCTGCGTTTATCTGGCCTGGAACGGCGCGATCGGCGGCGAGAACTTATTGTTCGTCTGCGTGGGCTTAGTCGTCCTGGTGGCGTTTGTCACGATGCTCGGCGTGCATTGCGGCATGACCTACGGCAGTTCGATGGCTGCGATCACGGTCAGCCTCGGCACCGTGTTTTTTCTGTTCATCGGCGTCTGGGTCTCGATGCAGATCATGGCCGCCTTCCGAGGCGATTTCTATCGACAGTTCCCGGTGTTCCTGCTGATCAACCTGGTCGGCGCGTTGTCGCTCTACGTGGCCCTCGGCATGCGCAACCCCTCGAACGCGCTCGCCATTGCTACCTTCTTCGCGCCCTTCGCGACGTTCTACTCCATCACCAGCTTCGAACTCGGCAACACGCTCGGCGTGTTTCTCACCGTCGGGACGACTTACAGTTTCGCCACGCTGGCAATGCTGGTCCCCGCCCTCTTCGAATTCGACATCGCAACTGGCCGAACGACCGGCGGCGATGCGGAATGATCACGCGTTACGCGTCGGAACCGCGGAGGCGCTGAGACACGCAGGAGGGCGACGAAGCGTGAGAGTGATGCGCGACTCGCAAGCATCGACTTCGCTCAGCTAAGCCGACTTATCCAGCTCCGCCTCCTGATTCAGCTTGTTGTAGAGCGTCTTCAGGCTGATGCCGAGTTCTTCGGCGGCGCGGGATTTGTTGCCTTGTTGGCGCTCCAGCGATTGATGGATCGCCTGCATTTCGAGCTCGCGGAGCGTCATCGCCGGCGCGAAGCGCGTCAGCGTGGTGCGCAATCGGCGGCTGTCGAAACGGCTGGGGAGATGTTCCGGGCGGATCGGCGGCGCTTCGGCGAGGATCGCCGCATGTTCGATGACGTTCGCCAACTCGCGCACGTTGCCGGGCCAGCAATGTCCTTGCAAAAGCGCCGTCGTCTCGTCGGTGAAACACTCATCCGCGGGACGCAACTGCGGCCAGTTGCGCAGCAGCAACGCTCGGGCTAGATCCGGAATGTCTTCCGTGCGCTCGCGCAAGTTCGGCAAACGGATCTCGAACGTGTTGATGCGGAACATCAAGTCTTCGCGGAAATCGCCGGCGTCGACCATTTCTTCCACGTCGCGATGCGTCGCGCAGACGATCCGCACGTCGACCATCGTCGGGCTGTTGTCACCCACGCGGCGAATCTCGCCCGATTCCAGCACGCGCAGCAACTTGGCCTGCAATGACTTTGGCAACTCGCCAATTTCGTCGAGGAATAGCGTTCCGCCGTTGGCGACTTCGAACAGCCCGACGCGATGTTCTTCCGCGCCGGTGAAGGCGCCTTTGCGATGGCCAAACAGTTCGCTTTCAATCAAACTCTCGGGGAGCGCCCCGCAGTTGATCGCCACGAACGGCTGCTCCGCGCGGACGCTCTGATCATGCAGCGCACGGGCGACCAACTCCTTGCCGGTGCCGGTCTCGCCGCGCACGAGTACCGTGGATTGCGTCGGCGCGACTTTGGCGATGAGCTTGCGCACCGCCTCCATGCCGCAGCTTTGGCCGACTAACTTCGGCGGACCTTCGAGCCTCGCCAGTTGGCGCTTAATTGCGCGATATTTGTTCGTCAGCTCGCGCTTTTGCGCCACGCGTTCCAGCAACGCTTCCAATTCAATCAACTTGCAGGGCTTCGTCAGATAGTCGAATGCGCCATGCCGCAGCGCTGCGACGGCCGTTTCCAGCGACGATTTCCCCGTCAGCACGACAGCCTCGGTATCTGGCGAAAGCTCCTTCGCCTTGGCGATGACTTGCATGCCATTCAGCCCGGGCATATCGAGATCAACGAGGATGCAGTCGAACGAATTGACTTCGAGCGCGGCGACGGCGGTTAGCCCGTCGGGGCAAACCGTTACTTCATGCCCCATGCTGCGGAGCTCGATGTTCATCAAGTCCTGCAAGGAACGCTCGTCGTCGGCGAACAGCAGCTTCAGCTTGTTACGCGGCTTGGTGGTAGCGATGGCTCGACTCCTTGTCTTCGGGGCCCAACGGCAAGGTCACGACAAAGCGCGATCCCTGACCCGGCCCGGCGCTCGTGGCCTCGATCTGTCCCTGATGTTCCTGAATGATGCGATACGTGATCGACAATCCCAGCCCGGTCCCTTGGCCCCCTTTGCGGCGCGTGAAGAACGGCTCGAAGAGATGTTCCAACACTTCCGGTGTCATCCCGCAACCGGTGTCGGCGAACGCCAACTCGGCGTTCGCGCCGCGCTGCTTGATTTGCACGGTGAGTCGTCCGCCTTCACCGAGGCTATCGAGCGCATTGGCAATCAAGTTCAGCACGACCTGTTTCAACTCCTGCGCGTTCACCCAAGCGTAAACCGGTTGTTCCGCATCGAGCGACACTTGCTTGCCGCGATAGCGTTCCAAATGGCTCGACATCTCGATGACGCCTTGCACCAGCGCGCGCAACTCCGTGCGCTGACGCCGGACTTCGCCCGATCGCGAGAAATCGAGCAGCTTCTCGGTGATTTCCTTGCAGCGAAACGCCTCGCTTTGGATCATCGCCAGGTAGCGTTTCACCAACGACTGCTGATCAGGATCGGCGAATTGCTGGTCGCCCAGGCGCCGTTCCAGCGACTCGGCCGACATAGCGATGGCGGCCAAGGGATTATTGATTTCATGCGCCACGCCGGCGGCCAGGAATCCGACGCTCGCCATCTGTTCGCTGCGCACCACCTGCTTGGTGCGCAATTGCACCTGACGATCGAGATCGTCGCGAATCGCCTGGAACCGGGCCGTCATATCGTTCATCGCGTCGGCGAGCTCGGCCATCTCGTCCTGAGTTTCGAGGTGAATCCGATACCCAAATTGCCCCGACGCCACCTTGCGCGAACCCTTGATCAACACGCGCAGCGGACGAAACACCCAGTGGTAGAACAGACGCACCATCAACCCCAGCGCGAGTGCCGCCGTCACGCTGGTGACCCAACTGATGCCGATCAGCGCGCGATACTGCCCGCGCACTTCATCGGCGACGTGACGGATCTCGGCGTGTAAGTAGCTCGGCAATTGCGCCGTGAGTTGCTGCAAATTCGCCAACTCGCCGTCAAGCTTCGCGGCGACGACTTCATCTTGGAGCCACAGGTCGGCGGCGTCGAGTTGCTGGATCCGCTGGAGCGAGGCTTCGATTTCGGCCACCGTCTCCCATTCCTGCGAACGCGTGGCGTCGCCGATCCGCGGGTTGCGCTCCGCGCTGTCGCGCAACTGCAGCGTGTAGAGCCGCAACGACTCTTGCACCAGCGCGCAGCGCTCGTGGAAGGACTCGCCAGGAATCGTCGTGCGTTCGCCTGAGGCGTCCGTCGCCGGCCAGGCTGGCTGCGCACGCGATTCGCGCAACGTCAGCCGCAGGTCGCCGACGCTCTGATTGAGATTCGCCGCTAACGGCAACTCCGCGGCGCGGCGCCCGAGACTTTTGACCAGTCCGCGATACGCGTAGACGCCCTGAAAGCCGGTACCGCTGAGCGCGGCGACGCTCACCAGCAACAGGGCCAGGCCGAGCAGCAGCTTATTACGAATAGGCCAACGGGCAAGCAACGGCGACCTCCTTGTCGCTGCGCCAGAAAAACGAGCGCGGAAGTATATGCGCTACGCCGCCGCACGGACAAGATAAACTGCGTCGTTTGGCGAGCCAGCGGACCTACGGTGATTCAGTGCCCAGGTGCGGACGCTTTCGAGGCGACGCCAACGTGCCGGCAAAAAGCCAGACGCACGCCATCGCCATCGCAAGCCCCAGGCCGAGCGCGGTAGATTCGAAGTCGGTTGCTTGACGCGCCATCGCCGCCGCCAGCAGCAGCCAGGGGCACATCAGCACGCGGCAGGCCCGGGTCCATTCTTTGCCCGTCGCAAGATTCGGATTGCTCCAGGTCCATCGCGGCCCAGTAATTTCGTCGCGCGACAAATAGCGCTTTGGGAACGGGACAAACCTTGGCACGCGGCGGCAATAGGCGTCAAACGCCTCGCCAAACAAACTTCGCAGCGTGGCTTCTTCTGCCGCGATGGTCCGGTGATAGACCCAAATCCACGCCGCTACCGCGGGCATGGCGATTTCCCACCGCCCGATCACCACCAACAGCCCCCCGTCGATCAACAGGTTCGCCAGGTAGAAGGGGTTCCGCGTAAAACGGTAAGGGCCGTCCGTCGACAACTGGCGATTCTGCCAGAGCGCGGCCTTCGACCCAACGTGCAGCGCCGCGCCGAGGACGATCAAAACTGTCCCGATGCCGAAGCCAGCGAGAGTAACGTTCCCGAAGAGCAAGCCGGCGACCATGATCCACCAGCGCAGCGGACCACGTGAGAATCTCAGTTTCGAGAGCATCCCACCGCCCCTCCTTGGTCGTTTCAGGCGTGTTTCGCGCAGCGGATGATAGCCGTGTCGGCCAAGTTGCGGCAATGGCGACATCCGCGCATAAAAAAAGTCGAGCGGCCCAATTGGGCCGCTCGACACGAAGGACAATCAGTCTTGCGGAGGCCCCGAGAGCCCCGTGCTTTTAACGGCGACGCAGACGATATACGCCCAGGCTAGCCAATCCGCCCAAGACCAAAGCAATGGTCGAGGGTTCCGGCACAGCTGGACCCAGCGAGGGAACAGTTGTCACACCGCCGTCGATCAAGCTTCCCAAAGCCGCCGTATACGAAGGCGCGTCAGTCTGGACGACCAACAACGCACTCGACCCGCCGGGAATGAGGAAACCCGTAGCAGGAGCGCCGGTCGGCACAAAATTGTAGCCGATCACGTCCCCCGACACGTTCCGATCGATCGATGCGGGTGCGACACCCGCGACGGGAGTTTGATAGCTCCCGTCAGTTCCCCAACCCGAATATCCGTCGACCGTGAAACGGCCGATGGAATTCGCGCTGGCGGCGTCATTCGTGATCAAGTAGGTCAGCGTCACGCCCAACAAGGGATTGGACGGATCAGGGCTGTACACTGACGAGGTCAGCGTGCCTGAAAACGACCCTGGCACCGCGAACGGCACCGCTCCCGTGGAGAAGAGTAACGTTGCTCCGACCGGATCTGGTTCTGCGGCGCCCGGAATCAGCACGGATGCCGGGGCCAACAATGCACCGCGGACTGGCGTTGCGTAACTGACCATCAAGGCCAGTGCGACGCATGCAGCCAACCGCATGTAGCTTTTCAACTTCACGAGTGGCTCCTCTTTGATGCAGTGGTGACCGTAGAAATGACGTCCTTCACACATTTCAGCACGAGGGGCACAAGGCGCTCGCACTGTTATCGCCAAGCAAAAGCGCTAGAAACATCCCATTGCCATGAGTCACGACAGAGAGAATCCTTCAGCGGTACTTCTGGTATAACCCACCCCTACCGGCATTGCAACAAGTTGAAAAGCGTTTTTCGGAAATTTATCAACAAGCTTTCCCCGTCGTCCCAAACTGCGCCGCCGTCAGGCAAAACATCGCTGCCACCGCCAGCAGGCAAAGTGAAGAGGGTTCCGGAACCGCGGCCGCCTGGCCGGTCCCAAAATTGTTCCTCACGGCGTTGAGATCCTCGATATTCACGAGGCCATCTCCCGTAGCGTCTCCCTGACCAGTTCCGCCAAAGTTGTTGCGAACATTATTCAGGTCCTCGATCGTCACGGCGCCGTCCCCGTTGGTGTCGCCGGCCACCGAATCCGGTTCATAAGGCCCTTCTGCCACGAGGGTTCCGTTCAGTTCGATAAAGATGTCCACCGAGCCAAAAATGCCCAAATCCACCGTCGTCACGAATTCCTGGAGCGCGATCGGAGTGACGAGCGTCACCGGTCCGCCCGCGGGGCCGTTGAGCTGCGTCAACGTGCCGGTCATGCCGTCTAGCGGCGTGAACTCCTCCGGCTCAACGGCGAAATCAAATTCCGCGCTGTAGAGCGTGCTGTCCGCCGAGGCCGTCCCGGCGTCGAGCCGAAAGCGGTGTTGATCCAGGTCGAATGCTCCCGTCACCGGGTCGACAGGTGGATTCGGCGGCGCGTCAGGCGTATACGCGGTCAGATGCAGCCCGCTGGCGTCAACGTCCAGGGAACCAAGTGGAAACCCGAGCGGGATCGAAAGTGAAACGTCGGACGCATTTAAGTCTGCGCCGACAATCCGCGAGCCGACGGGACGTCCTTGCGCGTCGAAATCGATCTCCGCATCGAAGTAGCCGGTGATTTCGCTGGTCGCCGAGTCTTCGCCATCGATCGAACCCACGAGGACGAGCGAAACGTCCAACGAACTGTCCGGCTGAAGTGTGAGCCGAATCGGCGTAGCGCCCGCATTCGAGGCCAAAACGAAGGCCAGCGATGTCGCCACCATCGCGCGAAGTAATGTGGAAACCATCGGTCGCTCCCGGATATTGCCGCATCGGGCGTTCGTTCCGTATCAAGCTAAGTTGACAACGCGCCCCGGTCAACGAAGCAGCAAAATACCAGCCGATGCTCCGGGTCAGGCCGGCGGGCCCAATCGGTGATTTTTTTCATTGAGTCCGCAAGGTCGAAGCGGTATGATCCAATTAGATCATTAGGCGCCTAACAATCTGAGTTCGTGGGCCAGCATCGATGTTAGAGCACGATTTCAACTCCAGTATCGGCTATTGGCTCTGCACTTCCGCGCACATGATGCAGCGAACCCTGAACGAAGAGCTAGCCCCCTTGGGTCTGACCTTCCGACAGTGGCAAGTGCTGGCCTGGTTGGCCATCGAGGGTGGGCTCGCCCAGAACGAGCTCGCCGAACGGATGCAAATCGAGCCGGCCACCTTGGTCACGGTCCTCGATCGCATGGAACAGCACGGCTGGATTCAGCGCATGCCTTGCCCGGGCGACCGCCGTAAGAAGCTTGTTCGGGCAACGCTCAAGGCGGAACCGATCTGGAACGCCAGCAAGCCATCGGCGCAACGAGTTCGCGATCAGGCGGTGCGGGATTTCACGCCGCAAGAGCGTGAACAGTTCTTGGACTATTTGCGGCGCATGCAAGTCAACTTGAACGCCTTGACGGCACGTGGGGTGGGCTAAATGAGTGCGTTTCGTCGAGGAGTGGCGCGTCTGGTGAAATTTCTGCTGCCGCGGCTGGTGCGGCGATTGGCGCCGGCCCGGGCGCCGAAGGCGGCCGTCCTGCGACCGCCGTCGCGACCTCGGCGCCTGCCCAGCGGTTTTGGCAGCCTGGCCGTCTTCCTGTCGATGTGCCTGCCGGCCCTCGCGCAGGCGCCGCCGGCGAACGTCAAGGTCACGCCAGTGATCGAACAAGAAGTTACCGCGGGGCAGACATTCGTCGGCACCGTCATGCCGCTCCGCAAGAGCACGGTCGGTAGCGCCGTCGACGGCCGCGTGATCGAGTTCATGGTCAACGCGGGCGACGCGGTCAAGAAAGATCAGCCGCTCGCTCAATTGCGCACCGGCACGCTGGAAATCGAACTTGCCGGCGCTCAAGCTCAAGTGCGACTCCGGCAGGCGGAACTCGAGGAGTTGCAACACGGATTACGTCCGGAAGAAATCGAACAAGCGCGGGCACGGATGGCGAGCGCCGAGGCCCGCAACGCCTACGCTCACAACAATCTGGAGCGGATCGAGCAACTTTATACCGAGCGCCGCGCGGTCAGCTTAGCCGAGCTGCAGGACGCCACGTCGCTGACGGAACAGGCCTCGCAGGCCTTGTTGGAAGCGAAAGCCGCGCATGATTTGGCCGTCGCTGGCCCGCGCGCGGAGCAGCTTGCCCAGGCCGAAGCGCAGCTCGCGGTGGCCGTCGAGCAAGCGAACCTCATCGCCGATCGACTGGAAAAACACACGATCCGCGCGCCCTTCGATGGCTACGTGATCACGGAATCGATCGAAGTCGGGCAATGGGTTCAACAAGCCGGCCCGATCGTCGACGTCGTGGAGATTCACCACGTGGATATCGAAGCTATGGTGCTGGAACAGTACCTCGAAAACCTGCGCGTCGGCTCCGATGCACGCGTCGAGGTGACGGCGCTCCCCACACATGCCTTTACGGGCGACGTCGCGGTCATCGTCCCGCAAGCGGACCTCCGTTCGCGAAGTTTTCCGGTGAAGATCCGCGTCGAAAACACTTTCGTCGACGGCGCCCCGCTGCTGATGCCAGGCATGTTCGCCCGCGCGACATTGCCGGTCGGCAAACCGGAAATGGCCACGCTCGTTCCGAAAGACGCGGTCGTACTCGGAGGCCCGACGCCGGTCGTGTGGCTCGTTGATCGCGCGGATGCATCCAACAAGATGGCCAAGGCGCGGCCGGTGCCCGTGCAGTTGGGCATCGCGTCGGATGCGACCATTCAAGTGATCGGCGCCGTTAAGCCCGGCGACACGGTGATTATCGAAGGGAATGAACGGCTGCGACCCATGCAGGAAGTGCTGGTCGATGGAGAAGTGAAAGCGGTGAAGAAGTAGGTCGTGAAAGCAGTTTGGCTTGCCTTGCGAATTTCCTTTGACGTACCGCTCTTGCGGCATGCGTTCCCGCCCACGGAAATCCGATCATGTCCTTGATCAAATCGTTCGTTCAGAACCCGGTCAAAGTCACCGTCATCGTGATTCTGATTATTATGTTCGGCGAAATCGCCCGCCGGGCGATGCCGATGCAGCTCACGCCGGATGTGGAAGTCCCCGAACTTTCCATCGAGACCGTGTGGCCAGGCGCCAGCCCTGAAGAGATCGAAAGCGAGATCATTCAGCCGCAGGAAGAGCAGCTCCAGAGCGTGGAGGGGCTGTACAAGATGACGTCGGAATCGACCGATTCGCGCGGCCGCATCCGGCTTGAGTTCACGCCCGACGCCGACATGCGCGAAGCACTGCTGATGGCGAATACGCGCTTGCAGCAGGTCCGGCAATATCCGGAGAACGTCGACAAGCCGGTCATCACCACCTCGAACGGCTCGGATCGCTTCATCGCCTGGTTTATCCTCAGCCAGCGCCCCGTGGAACATAAGGAACTGGAAGCGTTTGCGGAAAAACATCCGAAACTGATGGACCAGGGGCTGGAGCAGATCCTCCGCACCAAGGACATCGGCCTGCTAATGTACCGGATGCGGACGATGGCGGAAAAGCATCCGGAAATGCAGGTGCTGCTGCCGCCGCCGTTGGATATCACCACGCAACGGCGCTTTGCCCGCAACTTCATCGAAGCCCGCTTCGAAAACGTCGACGGCGTGTCCGATTCGATGGTCATGGGCGGTAAAGAAGAAGAGATTCAGGTCGTCGTCGATCCGGAAAAGCTCGCCGCGCGGCAACTGACCATCTCCAACGTCCGACAGGCGCTCCGCGCTCAGAACAAAGACACGTCCGGCGGCGATTTCTGGGAAGGCAAACGGCGTTACGTCGTTCGCACGCTCGGGCAGTTCCGCACGACCGATGAAGTCGAAGGCGTGATCATCGCCCGGCGCGACGGCATTCCCGTCTACGTGCGCGACGTCGGCACGGTCCGCTTGGACTACAAGAAGCCCGACGGCTTCATGCGCCGTTACGAACAGTCGGTCGTCGGCATCAACGCCGCGCGCAAGACCGGGGCGAACGTGCTGGATGTGATGGCCGGCCTCCGCGCGGCCACCGCGGAATTAAACGACGGCGTCCTCAAACAGCGCGGCCTGGTTCTGCGCCAGGTTTACGACGAAACGGACTATATTTACTCCTCGATCGACCTGGTTAACGAAAACATCGTCGAAGGCGCCGCGCTCACTTTCATCTGCCTGTTGGTGTTTCTCCGCAGCCTGCGCTCGACGGTGATCATCTTCCTGTCGATCTTCGTCAGCATCATGGGCATGTTCCTGATCATGAACCTGCTCGGTCGATCTCTGAACGTCCTGAGCCTCGCCGGCATCGCGTTCGCCGTCGGCATGCTCGTCGATAACTTCATCGTGGTGCTGGAAAACATCTATCGGCATCGCCAAGACGGAGATGACACGATTTCGGCCACGGTGCGCGGCACGCAAGAAGTGTGGGGTGCGGTGTTGGCGTCCACGCTGGCCAACCTCGCCGTATTCGTACCGGTGCTGTTCGTTCACGATCAGGCCGGCCAATTGTTTCGCGATATCGCCTTGGCCGCCAGCAGCGCGCTTGTTTGTTCACTGCTCGTGGCGCTGGTCGTTGTTCCCACGGCCGCCGGCAAGATGCTCAAGACGCTGGATAGGAAACTCGAACTCGACGTCCAGTTGGAAACCGCGCATCAACGCAACGGCAAGCATCGCTTCTCCCGGGATGAACTGCGCCGTGCCGGACGCCACGCCACGCATCGCTTCGAGAACTTTGCGAACTACCTGCTCGCGCCGCTCGATTGGTTCGGACGCGGATTCGTCAACACGGTCGTGGCGATCAACACTTACCTGTTGCAAGGCGTGTGGCGACGCCTGGTCGTGATCTGCCTACTGATTGGCCTCTCGATCGGCGGCAGTTACCTGATGTTGCCCGATCGCGAGTATCTGCCGACCGGCAATCGCAATCTGGCGATCGCCAACTTGATCCCGCCGCCAGGTCTCAACCTCAATCACATGCTCGCCATGGGCGAGGAAGTTGAACGCCGCCTGGAGCCGTATTGGAATTGCGAGGTCGGCAGCCCGGAAGCGGAGGGCCTCGACGGACCGCCGATCGCCGACTACTTCTTCGTCGCCCGCGGTCGCAGCATCTTCATGGGCCTGCGCGCCGCCGACCCCGCGCGGATCGACGAAGCCACCGAGCTGCTTAAGAAGAACATCCAAGGCATGCCGGCCGTGTTGGCCGTGGCCAACAAGCGCAGCTTGTTCGAGCGAGGATTGTCCGGCGGGCGATCGATCGACGTCGAGATTATCGGCCCTGACGTCCGTCGGCTGTCATCGCTCGGCGGCCAGGTGATGGGCAAGATTGCCGAATTGATCAAGGTCGACGTCGACGGCGAAGTCAAAGTCGGCCAAGGGCGCCCGAATCCGAGTCTGGATCTTTCCAGCCCTGAAATGCACGTCGTGCCCAAGTGGCAGCAGGCCGCCGACATGGGTATCAGCGCCGAGGACATGGGCTACACCGTAGACGCCCTGGTCGACGGCGCCTATGCCGGCGATTTCTTCATCGACGGCGACAAAATCGATCTCACGATCAAGGGAGGCGACCAGTTCGCCTCGCGCACGCAGGACTTGGAGGCGCTTTCGCTGGCGACGCCCGGCGGGCAACTCATTTCGTTGGCCGCCGTGGCCGACGTCAAGTACGGGAGCGCGCCCGAGCAAATCAATCATGTGCGCCGCATGCGCGTGATCACGATTTCGGTCCTGCCGCCGGAAGAGATGCCGCTGGAAAATGCGATGACGCTCATCAAAGAGCAGATCATCGCACCGTTGGAAGCCTCGGGGCAACTCGAAGGGGGCTACCAGATGGTCCTCTCCGGCACCGCCGACAAGTTGACTCAAACGTGGAAAGTACTCGGCTGGAACCTCGCCTTGGCAGTGATTATCACGTACCTCTTGATGGCCGCGCTGTTCGAGTCCTGGTTGTACCCGCTCGTGATCATTCTCAGCGTGCCGTTGGGGGCCGTGGGCGGATTCGCCGGTCTCAAGTTGATGAACCTGGTGCACTACCAGGCGCTCGACGTGATGACGATGCTCGGCTTCATCATCCTCGTCGGCACCGTGGTGAACAACCCGATCTTGATCGTCGAACAGGCGCTCGTACATATTCGTGATGAAAAGATGGCCACGCACCGTGCCATCTTGGAAAGCGTGCGAACCCGCATCCGACCGATCTTTATGACCGCGTTGATCGGTTTGTTCGGCTTGCTGCCGCTGGTGATTTCGCCAGGTTCGGGCAGCGAACTTTACCGTGGCCTCGGCAGCGTGTTGCTTGGCGGCCTGCTGGTCTCGACGATCTTCACGCTGGTCCTCGTACCAACCTTGTTCAGCTTGGCCATGGACACGAAAGAAAAGCTGTCGCAACTACTCTGGAGCCCCGACGAGCCGCCCGCGACGCCGCCCGTCAGCAAGGCGTTGGTGGAAACCACGGTCGACATGCCGCGCCCGCACTTGCAGCCGGCGGAATCGCTGCGTCGGTAGGCGGTCATACTTAGCGTCGCCCAAATGGCGCCTCCGGCAGGCCCAATTCCTTGCGGCGTTTTTCCATCGCTGAGAAATACTCTGTTGATCGCGCACGCTCCGTCGGCGTAGAGTGATCGAGCATCGCTCGTTCGCGCCCGCCGCCAGGACCACCGCCCGCGCCACCGCGTCCGCCGTCACGGGTATCGCCACTCGGTGGGCCTCCGCGTCCACCGCCGCCGGGGAATCCGCCGCCGTTGGGGCCGCGATTTTCGCCGCTGGGGGGGCGTTGGGCGAAGCGCTGTTGCATTTCCGCGCGGCGTTTTTCCATTTCGCGGATTTGCTGATCGAGATAGGCGCGGCGTTGCGCGTCGGGAACGGCGAAGTAACCGTC
The DNA here is from genome assembly GCA_034440135.1 of Planctomycetia bacterium. Lineage (NCBI taxonomy): Bacteria > Pseudomonadati > Planctomycetota > Planctomycetia > Planctomycetia bacterium. The sequence goes on along the minus strand of JAWXBP010000181.1, from coordinate 43,501 downwards.
GACCGCGGCGCGCATCCGTTCCTGGAACGGCGCCCGCATGTTCTGGAACAACTCGCGGCGCTGCTCGTCGGTGAGTTGCTCCATCTGTCCGCGCATTTGCTCCATCAACACACGCCGTTCGTCCCAACTGGCGTTTTCGCCCAGCGCCGCGAGTTGTGATTGCAGCGCGCGGGCTTTGGCCAACTCCGGGTCAACACGGAACCAATACCAGGCGCCGCCCAAGACTAACAGCAAGGTAATCGCAATGAACCAACGACGCATCGTGCGCCTCCTTCGATGAATGGTACATGAATGAACTAATAGCGCTCGACGTGGCCGTCGAGGAAGATCGCGTTGCGGGAGCCGACTGTGCCTCGTTCGCCATGCACCGCTTCGTAATCGTACATCAGGATGATTTCGCTCGACGGGCGCAATGCGCCGGTGCGGCGTTTGCGGACTTGATCGCGCGTTTTGCCAGCCAGGCGACGAATCGGATATTCGTAGCTCACGCGCTCGGTCGGAAAGTATTTGGGATCGTCCGGGCAGGCGAAGACGGCATCGTTCTTTTCGATGTGCGGCCCCAACACGGCGGTGATCGACGGCCATTGCGGTGTCACCGAGGGCAGTTGCGCCGCGTGCGGAAAGCGCCCAACGCGCCCTTGATTCTCCAGATACATGTCGAGCGCCAAGCCAATCTGATGCAACTGCGATTGGCACTGACTGCGCCGCGCGGACTCGCGCACCATGCCGAGCGCCGGCAACAGCAGCGCTAGCAAGATGCCGATCACGGCGATCACGACCAAGAGCTCGACGAGTGTGAATCCGCGCTGCGAGGATGCTAGCGTCGAGCTACTAGCCCGACGCGCCAGCGAGGGAGAGTTGACTTCGCATTCAAGTGGATCGTCTGACTTAAATGGACGGCCTACTCTCCCTCGCTCGCGCTGCGGGCTGGCATGGTTTCTGCATTCGCTGTGATTCGTGAACATTGGCAGATTCCTTCCGTCGTTTTGTGGGTTTGGCGCGCACAGCGAGCGCGAAGATTGCGCATCGATGCGCGTTCGTATTGCAAAACGGGCGTAGCCGCGTAGTGCAGGCAACTTGGAGCTTTATTCGCCGCGGCGAGCGTGCCAGAGATTCGCGTCGCCGGAGAGAAGAAACCCCCGCGTTCGCCGCGGGTTTCGCCAGGCAGCGAAAAAATATTTGTTCCATAAGAATTCCCCGCCTGCGGAAACTTCTGATTCGAGACGAGGTATCATCCCTGGGCGGTGACAGAGAGGAGGCACTTGATGAGCAGAGAAGCTACAATGCGCTGGGCGGCCGCCAGCGAACTGATCACGCTGGCCGCTGCCATGTTGGTGGTCATGGCAATTGCACTTCCCGTGTTGGATCGGGTGCAAACCTCCCGACTGCCCGCGAAATGGCAATGGAAACCTCCTCAGCGCGACGCGTGGAACCCCTATGACTGCCGCTTCTGGCGCGAACTTCCGGTGGCGGATTTTGCGATGTAACGAAGTTCGATCGCGAGCCGGTACTCTTGCTATCGCTTTGGCGGTGTGCATGAGTAGTTATGGCACTGCACAAGACTGGACACAGTTCCGGGGTCCGCATGGCAATGGCGTGGCGGAGAGCGCCACGCCGCCATTGGAATGGGGGCCCGAGCAACGCTTGAAATGGAAAGCGAAGATCCCCGGTGTGGGCTGGTCGCAGCCGATCGTCGCGGGCAATCGTGTTTTTCTTACGACGGCGGTCTCCGACGCACAAGACAAGCCCAGCCCTGACAAGAATGGGCCGGGCATCAGCGGCTTCAACTTCGGCGGCGGGGACGCCAGCAAAAGCGCCGGCGGTTTGTTCGATCTGGAGCCGCCCGACGCGCTCTATCGTTGGCAAGTCCTTTGTCTGGAAGCGAACACCGGCGAAGTTACGTGGACGCAAACCGCGCGCGAGGGGCGGCCGACGATTCACATTCATCCGAACAACACTTACGCCTCGGAAACGCCGGTGACCGATGGCGAGCGCGTGATCGCGTTGTTCGGCATGACAGGCGTCTATTGCTACAACTTGGACGGCAAGCCGCTGTGGAACCAAGAGCTCGCGGCCTATCCCACGCAGTTCGGCTGGGGCACCGGCGGCTCGCCGCTGCTGTGGGAAGATCGCTTGTTCGTACTCTGCGACAACGATCAGGAATCGTTTCTTGCCGCGCTCGACAAGCGCACGGGTGACGAACTGTGGCGCGTCGCCCGCGATGAAAAATCGAATTGGTCGACGCCGTATCTTTGGAAGAACCGGGTGCGCTCGGAACTGGTCACTGCCGGCGGCGGCATGATGCGGTCGTACGATCCGCTCACCGGCGAACTGCTGTGGGAAATGAAAGGCCAGGGACGGACTTCGATCACGCCCGTCGGCAGCGAGGAATTACTGTACGTCGATTCGGCCGACCGGCTGATGGGCGTCCGCGGGCGCATTCACGCCATTCGAGCCGGCGCGAAGGGAGATATCTCCCTCACGCGCAAGGAAGATTCGAGCGAGTTCGTGGCCTGGAGCGCCAAGCTCAGCGCGTCGCATATGGCGTCGCCGCTGCTGCTGGATAGTCGCCTTTACGTCCTGGAACAGAGCGCCATCGTACATTGCTACGACGCGGCGACCGGCGAGGAGTTGGAACGCCAACGACTGCCCGGTGCCAGCGGCTTTGTGGCATCTCCCGTGGCGGCGGCCGGAAAGATTTACTGCCTCGATCAGGAAGGCAAGACGCTCGTGCTGCAGCCCGGCGCGACGTTGCAGGTGCTGGCGACCAACAAGCTCGACGAAATGTGCTGGTCGACGCCCGCGGTCGTTGGCAACCGGCTGCTGTTACGCGGCGTGGAGCATCTCTATTGCGTGGGGGAATAGCACTTCACGCACAACTTCGCGTAAAGCGCGCTTCAACAAATAAGCCCAGGGAAAGCCCTCGTAGACTTGGCGATCGCCAACGTCTGTTGTGGCCTTCCCTGGGCTTGACGCGCTGTTCGACTCTTCAATGTCTTACTTACTTGGGCCCGACGATCTCCGCTAATTGCGGCTCGATTGCTTCGGCCCAAATCTCATACCCCTTGGGGCTGAGATGCAGGAAGTCCGGCATGATGTCGGCCGGCAACGAGCCGTCGGCGGCCAGGAACTTGTCGCCGAAATCGAAGTAGATCACGTTCTTGCCGTCAACCTGATCCCAGGCCGCGACCTGCTTGTTGACTTCCGAAATCTTGTCGCGTTGCGGATTCGGCTTGTCGCCGCGCGGGAAGATGGCGAGTACCAGCACCTTGGTCTCCGGCGTCTTCGTCCGCAGTTCCGTGACGATCGCCTTGATGCCGTCGGCGATTTCCGTGGCGGTGTTGTCTTCGCCGTTGGAGTTGTTGGTGCCGATCATTAGGACGGCCAACTTCGGCTGGATCCCTTCCAGGTTGCCGTTTTGCAAACGCCACAGCACATGCTGCGTGCGATCGCCGCCGATGCCGGCGTTCATCGCGTGGCGGGGGGCAAAATACTTCGCCCAAACATCCTTGCCGTCCCCTTCCCAGCCATGGGTGATCGAGTCGCCGATGAACAACAGGTCGACCTGTTCCTTGGTGCGGCTGTTGATCAATTCCTGACGTTCAGTCCACCAATCTTCCTCGCGCGGCACGGCCGTCACGGCGTCGTGCGCCGGCGCCTCGGCGGCGGAAACAGGCGACGGGCAAACGACACTGAGACAAGCCAGCAAGGCCAACAACCAACAGGAAACGGGGCGGCGCATGGATGCACTCCGGGGAGGTAAATCGGTGGGAGAAAGGTCCGGCGGGGATCAGCCTGTGGGCATCTTGGCTGAAGCGCCTATGTTAACTCCCACGATGCCCGACGAGCAAGCTCCCGCGTACGAACTTCTAATGTGTGCGATATACTCTGTGGGCCGACCCGATCGCGACCGCCTTTTCTGGGAATGTGCATGACCGACTACGAGCAACTGGGCGTCTTCTATCTGGGGCGTCAGTATGACCTCGCAGCGCGCAAAGCGACGCCGGCGCCGCTGTTGTACGACTCGAAGGACCTGGTGACCCATGCCGTGTGCGTCGGCATGACCGGCAGCGGCAAGACCGGGCTGTGCCTGGCGCTCTTGGAAGAGGCCGCCATCGACGGGATCCCGGCGATCTGCATCGACCCCAAAGGGGACCTCGGCAACCTGCTGCTGACCTTTCCGGAACAGCGGACCGAAGATTTCCAACCCTGGATCGATCCGGCGGAAGCGGCGCAACAAGGGAAGTCGGTCGAGCAATATGCCGCGGAGACGGCCACACGCTGGCGCGAAGGGCTCGCGTCCTGGGACCAGCAACCCGACCGCATCGCGCGATTGCGCGCGGCGGCGGAGTTGGCGATCTATACGCCAGCGAATCGCGCGGGACGTCCGCTGACTGTGCTACGTTCATTCGCCCCGCCGAGCGCCGCGGAGATGAATGACGCCGCCGCGTTGCGCGATCGGATCATGAGCACGGTCTCCGGGCTGCTCGCACTGTTGGGCGTCGAGGCCGATCCGCTGCAAAGCCGGGAGCACATCCTGCTAGCCACGATGTTCGATCAGGCGTGGCGCGCGGGGCGCGAGATCACGCTCGAAGGGCTCGTGCGCGAGATCCCGCAGCCGGCGTTCGATCGCGTCGGCGTGATCGACTTGGAGAGCTTCTTTCCCGCCAAGGAACGCTTCGCCTTCGCGATGCGGCTCAACAATCTGCTCGCCTCGCCGGGCTTCGCCGCCTGGTTGGAAGGCGAGCCGCTCGACGTGGGCAAGTTGCTTTACACTCCGTCCGGCAAGCCGCGCGTGTCGGTCCTGTCGATCGCGCACCTCGGGGATGCGGAACGCATGTTCTTCGTCACGCTGTTGCTGAACGCGGTGCTGAGTTGGGTGCGCAAGCAGCCCGGCACTTCGAGCCTGCGGGCGATCCTCTATATGGACGAGGTGTTCGGTTTCTTTCCGCCGACGGCCAATCCGCCCAGCAAGCTGCCGATGCTCACGCTGTTGAAACAAGCCCGCGCATTCGGGTTGGGCGTGGTGCTGGCGACGCAGAATCCGGTCGACTTGGACTACAAGGGACTGGCCAACGCGGGCACCTGGTTCCTCGGCCGATTGCAAACGGAGCGCGACAAGCTCCGCGTCTTGGAGGGCCTCGAAGGGGCCGCCGCCACGACGGGCAGCACCTTCGACCGCGCGAAAATCGAAGCCACGCTCGCCGGACTGGGGCAGCGCGTGTTTCTGATGAACAACGTGCATGACGACCGGCCGACGGTGTTTCAAACCCGTTGGACGCTGTCGTACTTGCGCGGCCCGATGACCTTGGAGCAGATCGCCAAGGTGTCGCAGCAAACCGCGGCGCCTGCGGAAACGCCCCAAGTCGCGGCGGCCGCTCCAGCAGCCGCCGTTGCCGCGAGCGCCACTGCCGCGAGGCCGATCTTGCCGCCGGATGTGGAGGAGTGCTTCGTCGTCGCGGCATCCGCTGCGCCGCAGGGCGCCAAGCTCGTCTATCGCCCCGCCGTCTACGGCGAAGCGCGGTTGCACTACAAACATGCCAAGGCGTCGCTCGATCAATGGGAAGCGCTTCATGCCCTATACGGCCTGGTCGAATCGCCAGGCGAAGCACTGTTCGAAGCGCCCCCGTGGAATTATGTCGGTGAATTCAAAGTCAATGGCGAGCCGTCGCCCGGCGCGAGTTTCGAACCGCTGCCGCCGGCGTTCGCACAGGCGAAATGCTACGCGCGCTTGGAGACGACCTGGAAGGGCTATCTGTATCGTGCCCATCGACTGGAGTTGTGGGAATGCCTCGATCTGAAACAGACATCCACGCCGGGCGAAGCGGAGAGTGCGTTTCGCCAGCGGTTGGGTCTCAAATCGCGCGAAGTGCGCGACGAGCGGATGGACGCGCTGCGCGCGAAGTACGCCCCTAAGCTGGCCGCGATCCAGGAGAAAATGAGCCGCGCACAACAAAAACTGGAACGCGAACAATCCGAGGCCAACGCCGGCACGTTTGACGCCGCGGTCAGCTTCGGCGCATCGATCGTCGGCGCGATCCTGGGCCGCAAGAAAGTCTCGCGCACGAACGTGGGCCGCGCCGCTTCGTCCGCCCGGGCCGCCTCGCGCGCCGCCAAGCAGCAAGGGGACGTCGGCCGGGCCGCCACGGAGTTGAACGAGCTGCGCGATCAATTGCTGGAATTGGACGCGAAGTACCAGGGCGAACTCGACGCCGCGCGTACGGCCGTATTGTTGGAAGCATTGACGATCGTGCCGTTGCTGATTCAGCCAAGAAAATCGGAGATCACCGTCTCCCGATTAGTGCTGGCGTGGACGCCGTGGTATGCGGACAATGCCGGGAACCAGACGCCGGCATATCAGTAGCCTCAACTGAACATGGTGAGTCGCCCAATGTTTGAATCACGCATCGCTCAGCTCGCAGTTGTTGCACTCTTGTTTCTCGGACGCACTGCCTTCGCTCAGGACTACGTCCTGTCGCCAATTGGCGTCGCAAAGATTGACATCACTCCGACCGAGCCGATTCGTCTGAGCGGGTACGGCTTTCGCCGCGAGCCGCACGAAGGGGTGATTCATCCCATCTGGGCCAAGGCCTTGGCGATCGGCAGCGACGACATCGGTCCCGCGGTGCTATTGATGGTCGACGGCACGTGCATTCCGGAGAGCGTTACGAACGAAGTCGCCAGGCGGCTCGCCGAGCGCACCAAGGTCGTGCCGGACAAGTTCGCGCTCTCGTATACGCACACGCATACCGCCCCGATGGTGCGCGGCGGGCTGGACACGCTTTTCGGCGAGGCGGTGCCGGCCGATCATCAGGCGGCAATCGATCGCTATACCGCGACCTTGATTGACAAGCTGGAGCATGTCTCGCTCGCGGCGCTCGAAGATCGCCAGCCGTGCCATTTGTCCTGGGCCGTCGGCAACGTCGACTTTGCGGCGAACCGGCGCACGCCCGGCGGGCCAGTCGACCATAGTCTGCCCGTGATGTTCGTTCACAACGCGAACGGCGAGTTGCGCGCCATCGTCGCCAACTACGCCTGCCATTGCACAACGCTTGACAACAACTTGATCAGCGGCGATTGGGCCGGCTACGCGCAAATCCATATCGAACGCGCCCATCCGGGAGCGATCTCAATGATCACGATCGGTTGCGGCGCGGACAGCAATCCCGACCCGCGCCGCACGCTGGAACTCGCCGAGCAACATGGCCGCAGCTTGGCGGCGGAAGTGGAGCGAGTGCGGCAAGTCGAACAAAAACCGATCCCCGGCATCGTCACCGCCAAACGTGAACGTATCCAACTCGCTTTCGATACGTTGCCGACCCGCGAAGAATGGGAAGCCCGAGCCAGGCAGCAAGACGCGGTGGGTTATCACGCCCGGGTGCAGCTCGCGCGGCTTGACGCGGGTCCGCTGCCGACCGAACTCGGTTACACGATCCAAACCTGGACCTTTGGCGACGACCTGGCGATGGTCTTCCTGCCCGGCGAAGTCGTCGTCGACTATGAATTGCGACTCAAGCGCGAATTCGATCCGCAGCGGATCTGGGTGAACGCCTATTCCAACGACGCGCCGTGCTACATTCCGTCGCGGAGGATTTGGGAGGAAGGGGGCTACGAGGGCGCGAGCGCGATGACCTACTACGATCGCCCCACGCGGCTCACGGCCGATACGGAGGAGCGCATCTTCGCGGCGATTCACCGGCTGTTGCCGGACGAATTCCGAGCCACCCCAGCAGCCATTGAGGACGCCAAGTAAGGCGACGAAGGACGCTGGCGAAATGCGATTCGGCGTATCCGAAACCCGTCGTCGCCGGTACATTGCTCGGACCTTCCGTCGTTACAAATCCGCGCATTGTCCGCCACTGAGGGCGCATGACGAACGAGACCAACATGAGCCCGGAAAGGCCGACTGCCGCGCCGCGTGAGCCGGCCGCGCGGGCGACGCGCCGGGAGCTTTGGGCTTGGGCCTGCTACGACTGGGCGAATAGCGCGTATTCTGCGCTTTCGATTACCATTCTGGTGTACTACATCAAGGCTTTTGTGCTGCCGGGCAAGGCGGGAGACATTGCTTGGGGCTATGGCATCGGCGGATCGATGTTGGTCGCTGCGGTGCTTTCGCCGGTGCTTGGTGCGTTGGCCGACGCTAATGCCAGCAAGCGTCGTTGGCTCGCGGTCACAGCTTTGGGAGGCGCACTCGCGTCGCTGTTGATCGGAGTTGTTCCCACGACTCAGGCTGGAGCGGTCGTCGCCCTGTTCATCGCGGCACAATTGACCTTCGAGTTGTCATTCGGATTCTACAACGGCTTCTTGCCGGAGTTGGCCGACGAGCAGGAGTTCAACCGCGTCTCCGCTTGGGGGTTCGCCGCGGGCTATGTTGGCGGCGGACTCGCGCTGGCGGCCGCGCTGGCGGTGATCGCCCTGGGACCACGAATTGGTCTGGCGGACAAGCCGACTCAAATGCGGGTGTCGCTCATCATCATGGGCCTTTGGTGGGGCCTGTTCACACTGCCGACAGTGCTGGTCCTGCGCGACCGCTCGCCACGTCGGGCTGCCGCCATGCCATTGCATCGCGCCGCGTTAGTTGCCTTCAAGGAAGTCATCCACACGCTCCGCAATGTGCGGCAATATGCGACTTTGACCACTTTTCTGGCCGGCTTCCTGCTCTATAACGAAGGTGTCAATACGGTCATCTCGCAGTCGTCGTTGTTTGCGATGGACGAGTTGCGGATGAATGCCGAAGAATTGATTCTCGTGATTCTGATGATTCAATTCGCCGCCTTTCCGGGCGCCTTGCTGGTTGGTTGGCTGGCCGATCGTTGGGGACAAAAGCAAACTCTCATGCTTTGCCTGGCCTGTTGGACCGCCATCTTGATCGCGGCGTACTTCGTGACAACCAAGGGACAGTTTTGGGGTTTAGCTGTCGTGCTGGCCTTGATTCTCGGCGGCACTCAGTCCGTAAGTCGCGCCATCATGGGAGTCATGACTCCGGCTAGCCGCACAGCTGAGTTTATGGGCTTTTTCAGCCTCTCACAAAAAGCTACGAGCATGGTGGGCCCGGTGTTGTTTGTGACGATCAAGACGAATTATGGCAGCGCCCGGCTCGCCATCCTTTGCTTGCTGCCGTTCATTTTGATCGGTTGGGCAGTCGCCTCGCGAATTGACGTGCAACGCGGCCGCGCCGAAGCGCTGCGCGGTTAATCCAAACGCGCGGTTCGCAAGCGTAGCGCATTGCTGATCACCGAGACCGAGCTCAAGCTCATGGCTGCCGCGGCGAACATGGGGTTGAGCAGCAGGTTTTCCGACAACGGATAGAGCACGCCCGCGGCGATCGGCACGCCGAGGGCGTTGTAGATCATCGCGAAGAACAGATTTTGCCGGATGTTGCGCATCGTCGCGCGACTAAGTTGCACCGCGCGGGCAATACCTCGCAGATCCCCTTTCACCAGCGTCACGCCAGCCGACTCGATCGCCACGTCGGCCCCGGCCCCCATCGCGATGCCAACATCGGCCGCTGCAAGCGCCGGCGCGTCGTTGACACCGTCCCCCGCCATCGCCACGCGCTTTCCACCCGTGCGCATAGCCTCGACCCGCGCATGTTTATCCTCGGGCTTCAGGCCCGCTGCGAAATCGTCGATCCCGAGTTGCGCCGCGACTGCTTTCGCGGTGCGTTCGTTGTCGCCGGTAAGCATGACGATGCGCAGGCCCAGTCGATGCAGTGATTGCACCGCTTCTTGGGTGGAAGCCTTGATCGGGTCCGACACCGCCAACAGCCCGGCGAATTGCCCCTCGACGGCGACGAACATCAGCGTCTGGCCTTGGGCTTGCAGTTCCGCCGCTTGAGCATCGCCGACATGCACTTTTCGCTCGGCGAATAGCGCAGGGCTGCCGATCAACACTGTGCGGCCTTCGACCGTCGCTTCCACGCCGCCACCGGTGATCGAGCGAAAGCCCTCGGCCTTAGGTACGTTGAGGGTGCGCTCGCGCGCGGCGGACACAATAGCGTGCGCCAGCGGGTGTTCACTCAGCTGTTCCACCGCGGCGGCAATACGCAGGAGTTCGTCTTCGGTCCAGCCGTCCGCGGGAAGGCATTCCGTCAACTGTGGCCGCCCTTCGGTCAACGTGCCGGTTTTGTCGACGACGATGGTGTCGACCTTTTCCAGCGCTTCAAGCGCTTCGGCGTTCTTGATCAACACGCCGGTTTGCGCTCCGCGGCCGATGCCGACCATGATCGACATCGGCGTGGCCAGGCCGAGCGCGCAAGGACAGGCGATGATCAGCACCGCGACCGCGTTCACCAACGCATAAGCTAGCGCTGGCTGCGCCGGTTGCGCGATCGCCCAGACGAGAAACGTGATGATGGCGACTAATACCACCGCGGGCACGAAGTAACCGGCCACGGCGTCGGCGACTTTTTGGATCGGCGCACGGCTGCGCTGCGCGTCCGCGACGAGCTGCACGATGCGCGCCAAGACGGTCTGCTCGCCGACTTGTTCGGCGGTCATCAAGAACGCGCCGGTTTGATTCACCGTACCGCCGATGACGCTGTCGCCGACTTGTTTTTCGACCGGCATGGGCTCGCCGGTCATCATCGATTCATCCACCGCGCTGCGGCCATCAGTCATTTTGCCATCGACGGGGATTTTCTCGCCGGGGCGCACGCGGAGTACGTCGCCGCTACGCACTTCCTCCAACGGCACGTCCATTTCATGGCCGTCGTGGACCACGCGCGCCGTTGGCGGCGCCAACGATAGCAATTCGCGAATCGCGCTGTTCGTGCGCCCCCGGGCGCGCAGTTCCAGCACCTGGCCGAGCAGCACCAAAGTCACGATCACCGCGGCTGATTCGAAATAAACCTCGACGTTGCCGTGATGCTTGAAGTCCTCCGGAATGAGTCCCGGTAACAGCACCGCGCCCAGGCTATACGCGTAGGCCGCTCCGGTGCCGATCGCGATCAACGTGAACATGTTCAGGTTCCACGTCGCGATCGAGCGCACGCCCCGCGCAAAGATCGGCCAGCCAGCCCAAACGACGACCGGCGTCGTCAATAAGAGTTGCAGTCCCTGATTCCAAACCGGGCTGAGCCACCGATCGATTGGCACGCCCAGCATGGGCGCCATCGCCAACGCGAGAACCGGCAACGTCAGTGCCGCGGCGATCCAAAAACGCCGCGTCATTTCGGCAAGTTCGGGGTCCGCTTCGTCGTCCGCGGCAACGGACGAAGGTTCCAACGCCATCCCGCACTTCGGACACGTGCCGGGCTGATTTTGCACGATCTCCGGATGCATCGGGCAGGTGTAGGACACTTTGCGCCGTGGAGCGATCGGCATCGCCGGCTCGAGCGCCATCCCGCATTTCGGACAACTCGCCGGATGGTCGCTTTCGACGCCCGGGCACATCGGGCAGATGTATTTCGCGCCTTGGCCCTTGGTCGCCGTTGCCTTGACACTTGCTTCCGGCCGCGAGAGCTGGAACGTCAGCGGAACCGTCTGCACATCGCCCAAAAACTTGCGGCGGCAGTGTTCGCAGCAGAAGTAATGGGTCTGGCCGTCTTTCTCCGCGCTGAGCGCCTTGGTTTCATCGACGGTCATCCCGCAAATGGGATCGATAGCCATTCCAGTCGCCTTTTGTGGTGGTGCGAATGGAATTATAGCGACAGAAGCGTCAGCGCGCTTTGTGGGGTGCCACTGGCGGCTTGTCCGCCAGTGCAGTTTTGGTCTCGATCGCGAGCCCAACTCCCTCACTGGCGGACAAGCCGCCAGTGGCACCCATCGCTCGTGTTTAAGGCGTGCTCACATAGCGGCGCGGTCGTGACTTGCCCCGGCGAAAGCTACCGCCGCATCGTAGCGCCAACTTCGCTTGGCGCCGGCGCGTGTTCCGTCGCGTTCGCCACGTAGTGCTTGCTGATTTGGGCCAGCTCTTCCGCCACGACGTCGACGGTGTGGCGAATCTGCTTTTCTGTATGGCAGGACGTGATGAAGAACCGCAGCCGCGCCGCCCGTTCTTCCACGGCCGGGTAGAGAATCGGCTGCACATTAATGCCGCGGTGATGCAGCGCCTTGGAAAGCTGCAGGCAATGCATCGAGTTCCCGAGGATCACGGGCACTACCGGGGAATCCTTGCTGGTGCCGGTGTTCAACCCTCGGCTTTTTGCCAACGTGAGGAACAGTCGCGAGTTGTCCTGCAGCCGGCCGACCCGTTCCGGTTCCGATTCGAGAATCTGCAACGACGCCAGCGCCGCCGCCGCATTCGGCGGCGACATGCCGACGCTGTAGACGAAGCCCGGCGCCGTGAACTTGAGATACTCGACGACCGCGCGGCAACCGGCGATGTAACCGCCGCAACTGCCAAACGACTTGCTGAGCGTGCCCATCCAGAGATCGACGTCTTCGGAGTTGAGATCGAAATGTTCGCCGATGCCGCGGCCGTGCGGACCCAACACGCCGGCCGAATGCGCCTCGTCGACCATCAGGATCGCCTTGTGGCGCTTCTTTACTTCGATGAACTTCGGCAGGTCCGGAATATCGCCGTCCATGCTGTAGACGCCTTCGATGGCGACCAGCACGCGGCGATAGTCGCGGCGAATGTCGGTCAGGATGGCGTCGAGCGCCTTCCAGTCGTTGTGCGGGAACGGACGTCGCCGTGCTCCGGAAAGGATTGCGCCTTGAATGATACTGTTGTGCGCGAGCGAATCATGCAGGATCAAGTCACCGGCGCCGAATAGGTGGCCGACGGTGCTTTCATTCGTGCTGTGCCCGCCGACGTAGCAAATCGCGTCTTCGGCCCCGATAAAATCGGCGATGGCGCGTTCCAAATCACGGTGCAGTTTCTTTTCGCCGGAGACCAAGCGACTGGCGGAGACCGAGGTGCCGTAACGTTCGATGGCGTCCTTGGCGGCCTGCGCCACTTCGCTGTCGCCGGACATCCCGAGGTAGTTGTAGCTGGAGAAATTGATCAGCTCCCGCCCGTCGATCAACGTCGTGTCGTTCGTCACGCGTTGATGGACCGCGAAAAACGGATTCAATCCAGCGGCGTCGAGCATCTCGATGTTCTGACGCAGCTTGACGTAGTCCGGCATTTTGTCGAAGCGGTACTGATCTTCGGGAATCTCCGCCGCTTCGGGGCGTACGCGATCGGTTTCGCGCTCGTCGCCCAAGTGCTTTTCCACGGCGTCGATCACCTGCCGGCACGTCTCCAGTTCCGGCAGAATCGACTCGGGGAAACGTCCGCCGAAAAAGTCTTCCAGGTTGCCCAGGATCTCCAAGCGTTCCAGCGAATCGAGGCCCAACTCCGTGATCGAGGAATCCAAGGTCAGGTTCTTGGCCCGTTCCTTGGCGACCTTGCGCACTTGTTCCAGCACTTGCGCGGCAATGTCGACCGTCGTGGCGGGCGCTTCCTCGATCTTTTCCGGGGCCTTGATCGGATGCCCATTGGTCGCGGGCGGCGCCACTGGCGTGCGGAGCGAGGATTGATTGTCCATCACGGTCAACACATCGCGGACGCGCTTCGCGCGGGCCACCTCTCGCGTGGGCTGCTCGGGCAACTCCACGCCGGACTCGTCGCGCCATTCGGCGACTACCGTCAGGCTGCCGGCCAGGAATTCGTTGCGGCAGGCGTGGCGTTGAATCTTGCCGCTGGAGGTTTTCGGAATGCTGCCGGCCTTGATCAACACGAGCGCGTCGAGATTCAACTCGTGTTCCCGGCTGATTTCGCGGCGCACGGCTTCGAGCACCGGCTCGGGGCGCGACTGTTCGCGCCGTTCGATCTCGGCGACCACGACCAGCTTCTCGCGACCGTCTTCTTCCACGCTGAACGCCGCCGAGTGCCCCACGCGCATGCCGTCGTGGCTTCGCTCGGCCGTCAGCTCGATATCCTGAGGATAATAGTTGACGCCCCGGATGATGATCATGTCCTTCAATCGACCGGTGACGTAAATTTCGCCGTCGTCGATGAAGCCCAGGTCTCCTGTGCGCAAGAACGGGCCGTCCTGCGTGTCCGCCAGGCGGGCGCCGAACGTAGTTTGCGATTCTTCAGGACGCTTCCAATAGCCTTGCGCTACGCTCGGTCCCTTGACCCAAATCTCACCCACATGATCCGGCGGGCAAGTGGTCATCGTCTGCGGATCAGCGATCACGATGGCTTGATCCGGTAAGTTCCGACCGCACCCGACCAGCAAGCGCCCATCCGTGCTGTCGTGCGGCACTTGCACGGCAGAGCCGCTCTCCAGGCCGCGGGCGTCGAAGGTGCGCATCACCGGTGCATCGAGCTTGTAGCTGCCGGCCACTAACAGCGTCGCCTCGGCGAGACCATAGCAGGCATAGAACGCCTCGCGCCGGAAGCCGCACGGCTCGAACATCTCCGCGAACCTTTCCAGCGTCTCCGCCCGGACCGGCTCCGCGCCGTTAAAGGCCACGGTCCAACTGCTCAAGTCGAGCCCTTTGCGTTGCTCCGGCGTGATCCGTTCGATGCACAACTCATAAGCGAAGTTCGGACCGCCGCTCGTTGTGCCGCGGTGCCGGCTGATGGCGTCCAACCAGCGATAAGGACGCTGCAAGAACGACATCGGCGACATCAGTACATTCGGGCAGTCCACATACAACGGCTGCAGAATGCCGCCGATCAGCCCCATGTCGTGGTAGCTCGGCAGCCAAAAGATGCCTTTGCCGGAGCGCGCGATCTCAAACGCATGCGCGATGAGCGCGCAATTGTGCAACAGGTTGTGATGGCTGAGCATCACTCCTTTCGGGTTTCCCGTCGACCCGGACGTGTACTGCAGGAAGGCCAGGGATTGCCCCGTCACTTCCGGCGGATACCAGGCGTCGGCGGCGCTCAACGGAATCTCGTCCGTGGCCACCCAACTGAGTTGTTTCAATTCGGGAGATTGTTCCAACAGCGGCTGCACACGATCCAGTACCGCGCGGGACATCAAGGCGACGGGCGCTTCCGCATCGGCCGCGATCGACTGAATGCGCCACATCGTGCGATTCAACCGCGGCGGATAGGCCGGCACGGCCACGACGCCCGCGTAGAGGCAACCGAAAAAGGCGGCGACGAATTCCAGGCCAGCCGGAAAGAGCAACAGCGCGCGCTGCCCCGCCAGGCCTTCCGCTTGCAACGTGGCCGCGATGGCCCGGGCCTGCCGGTCCAGTTCGCCGTACGTCAGGTGGATTTCCTGCGTCTCGCCATCCGCCAAAAACGTGTAGACCCGTGCGTTGGGCTGAAACGCCGCACGATGCCGCAACAGATCAACCAGCGTGGGCGGCCCGAAGAACGAGCCCGGAAACTCATTGCGATGCACGGTCGTTTGATCTCCGCGTCGGACAGTTGCCATGGGCCGTCTGGCGGCGGGCGAATCACTCGCCCACCGCGACGTTTGGAAACGGTACCCTCGCCAGCCGGCGGCAAGATCGATCTCTCAGCGACGCACGATCGCCGGACAAATGCCCCGCCGGAAGCGCGGACGCTCCCGATTCAAGTCTTTCATCGTGTGGAACCGCTCAATTATCCAACGTGAGGATAACCGAGGAAACGGGCCATGCGGGATATAACATGGCCCGAGGAGGGCTTCCCTGGCACGGCCCTATTTTCCTCTACGACATGTCTTTTGCCAACTGGGCCAAAGCCCCGCCGAGGGTCCGATTCCGGGGACCTGGCAAACTTGGCCGGAAGCGCCGAAGCCTCCATGAATGCACAACTTACGGTCGGGGACTCGCGAAATTGAACCGCCGAGGCGCGGAGACGCGGAGGGGGAGGAGAGGGAGAATGTCGAATCAAATCCGAATGACTGAATGTCGAATGCTTGGCTGAGAAAGGTCGGCGGCGGCACAAGTTGTCATTCAGTCATGCGGGCTTCGACATTCGGATTTCGTCATTCGACATTCCTGACAACTCCTTCTCCCTGCGTCTCCGCGCCTCGGCGTTTCAAATCGGTGCGGCCCCGCCGCCTCGACAAAAACCAAAAAGGGCTATAATCCTCCCCGGGGCACGGTCATTCAGGCGGACGCGATCATCGCGTCGACCCGCGCTCGGTTGAGGGAACACCCAAGCACTTCGGGAACTTTAGCGATGAACAAGTACGTCACGGAATTGATCGGTACTTTCTTTCTGGTGCTGACCATCGGCTGCACCGTCGTGCCGCCCATTGCGCTCGGAGCCCTTCCGCCATTGGCGATCGGCGCGGCGCTGATGGTGATGATCTTCGCCGGCGGGCACATCTCCGGCGCGCATTACAACCCGGCCGTCACGCTGGCCGTGTTCATCCGCGGCAAGTGCGATGTGAAGGACGTCATTCCGTACATGATCGCGCAGGTCGGCGGAGCGGCGCTGGCGGCCCTGGCGGTCGGGTTCCTGGTCGGCACTGGCACGCCGAAAGATTTGAGCGGAGCAGTCCCGAAGGCCCTGCTGGCGGAATTCCTGTTCACCTTTGCCCTGGCTTACGTCGTACTCAACGTCGCCACGTCCAAGGGAACGAGTGGCAATTCCTTCTATGGCCTGGCGATCGGCATGACGGTCATGACGGGCGCGTTCGCCGTCGGCGGCATCTCCGGCGGGGCCTTCAACCCGGCGGTAGCGATCGGCGCAGCGATCATGAAACTGTTCGAATTCAAAGACATCTGGATCCACCTGGTCGCCGACTTCGCTGGCGGCGCCTGCGCGGCGCTGGCCTTCAAGATCATCAACCCGGAAGAT
The DNA here is from genome assembly GCA_034440135.1 of Planctomycetia bacterium. Taxonomy (NCBI): domain Bacteria; kingdom Pseudomonadati; phylum Planctomycetota; class Planctomycetia; species Planctomycetia bacterium. The sequence goes on along the minus strand of JAWXBP010000181.1, from coordinate 26,818 downwards.
AAATAGGCGACCCGGTTGCAGATTTCACCACGGAGAACATCGAGGGGAAATGACGAATGTCGAAGCTCGAATGACTGAATGGCCCATCCTTTGTGGGCCGCGTTTTGGAGTCCAACCTCGATCATTCGACATTCAGACATTCGGATTTCATTCGACATTCGTCATTCCCACGGTGGTAAGTCTCTGCAAGCAACACTTTTCTCTCGCCGGCAATGCGCACGCTGATCCGACATGCGACGGTCGTGTTTCCAGACGAGATCGTGCGCGCCAATGTGCTCGTCGAGGACGGCCGCATTGTCGCCGTCGACGCCGCCGAGCATTCCCGTGCTGACGAAGTCGTCGATGCCGCCGGGATGCACCTCATTCCGGGCGTGATTGACGATCAGGTCCATTTCCGTGAGCCGGGCTTCACGCACAAGGAGGATTTGGCTTCGGGATCGCGCGCCTGCGCGAAAGGAGGCGTGACCACGTTTTTGGAGATGCCGAACACCTCGCCGGCGACCATCACGCAGGCCAGGCTCGACGAAAAGCTGGCGCTGGCCGCAACGAAATCACTGGTCAATTTCGGCTTCTACATTGGCGCGACGCCGCATAACGTGCCGGAGTTGGTCGCCGCCCAGCGCACGCCGGGCATCAAGATCTTCATTGGCAGCAGTACCGGCGATTTACTCGTCGATGAGCAAGCCGCGCTCGAACGCATCTTCGCGGAGACTACGTTGCCGATCTGCGCGCATTGCGAGGACGAAGCCACGGTCCGTCGCAATCAGACGGCGCTGGCCGGCACGACGAACGTCGCCGATCATTCGCGGATTCGCGATCACTTGGCAGCCATCATCGCCACGCGCCGGGCGATCGATCTGGCGTTTCGCCACAATCATCGCTTTCACGTTTTGCATGTCTCCACGGGCGATGAAACCGAGTTGCTCGCCGACCCTCGCGGACTGATTACGGCCGAGGTTTGTCCGCACCATTTATTGTTTTCGATCGACGATTACGATCGCCTCGGCACGCTCGTACAGATGAACCCCAGCGTCAAAACGCCGGTCGATTGCGCTCGCCTCTGGGAAGCCTTCAACGCCGGGCGGATTCAAGTCATCGCCACCGACCACGCGCCGCATACGCTCGAAGAAAAAGCCAAGCCGTATCCCTCGTCGCCATCCGGATTGCCGGCCGTGGAGAACTCGCTGGCGCTGATGCTCGACCAAACGCAACGCGGCCAGACCACGCTGCGGCGCGTCATCGACGCCATGTGCGACGCTCCAGCTCGCGTCTGGGACATCGTCAACAAAGGTCGCATCGCCCCCGGCTACGACGCTGATCTGGTGCTGGTCGATCTCTCGAAAACAGCCACGATCCGCCACGAAGATCAGCTCACCAAGAGCGGCTGGAGTCCCTGGGAAGGAACCACGCTGACCGGTTGGCCGGTCCGCACGTGGGTCTTAGGTCGGACGGCATGGCACGACGGAAAACTGGATGAGTCCGTCCGCGGACGGGCGGCGGAGTATGATCATGGACGGGGAGGATATTGGGGAACCAGTTCCGAATTGCCGTAGTTTTTTCGGACAATGGATTGTCGACGAATTGTCGGATATGCTGGAAATGACGCTATCGGAGCACTCGAATGGCCACTGACAATCCAACATCGGATGTCCCGTTCTCGCCTGGACTGGGACACATTCCGCATTTACTTACGGCGGCCGACCTGGCCGCAATGCCGAGCGAACTTCCATCGGGGCCGGTGCGCTTTGAGCTTGATAATGGAGTGCTTATTACGATGTCGCCGCCAGGTGGTGAACATGGTTTTGCGGAAAACGTAATTGCTCGCGAGCTTGGAAACCAGGGCCAGGTGACGGGGCTCGGCATTTCCGTATGCGGCGAAGTCGGAATCATCCTACGCCGGAATCCAGATCGAGTCGTCGGGGCCGATGTCGCCTACTTTTCCAAATCGAAATTTCCCGTTAAGCGATCACGGGAGGGTTACTACGAAACGATTCCGGACTTGGTTGTCGAAGTCGAGAGCAAGAACGACACGCGAGCCTACCTGAAGCGCAAAGTCAGCGACTACCATCTGGCTGGCGTGTCGATCGTGTGGATCGTCAATCCGAAGAAGCGCACGCTCGTGGAATATCGTGCCGGACTTGCCCCTGTAACATTCGACGAAGCCGCGACGGTCGAGTTGCCTGGACTCATTCCCGGATTCCGGTTGCGGCTTGCTGATGTGTTTAACGACCCATCCGTGTAGCAGAGGTCTGTAACCTCGGCGCGCTGGACGAGTTCGAACTTTCGACGCCTAGTTTGCAAGCCATATCCCTGCCGCCGACCTCAGAGAGGCCGGCTACAGACGACGGGCATGCACTACGGCGCGCTCGTGGTCGTCGCCGCCCCGTTCTTTTCCTCTTCGCTGGTCGTGCCGCCTTTGAATTTGATCAGCGATTCTGGGATCTCCACGCCGCCGATGTCTTTCATCACTTGCATCATCGGGGGCAGGGTGCGAGCCATGCCTTGCAGGAAGTTGGCGGTCGCCGTGGTTCCGTTGGAGCCGCCGTTTTCCCAGACTACAACCTTGTCGAACTTGATCTTCGAGATGGCCTGAGCGCTGGCGTTGGCGAGCGCTTCCAGGTGTTCGAGCATCAAGAGCTGGAACGCGTCCTGCGAACTGCCGCAGGCCGCGATGATCCGCTGGAAGCCTTCGCCCTTCTTGGCGAGGATTTCGTATTGGCCGCGGGCTTCGGCTTCGAGCTTGGCGTAAATCGCGCCGGCTTCGGCCACGGCTTCGATGCGACGTTTCTCGGCGGCCGCTTCGGCTTCGACGATCACACGGGCTTTGTCGGCCTTGGCGGGTGCTTCGACTTCGGCGCGGCGTTCGGCTTCGACCTGCTCGGCCATCGCGAGCGCGGCCTTGGCCATCGCGCGGCTTTGCGCTTCTTCAACCGCAGCTTCCGCTTCGCGTTTGCGAGTTTCGCCTAATTGGAAGGCTTCCGCCTTCTTGACCAGCAACGCTGCCTGCGAGGCCGCGATCGTCGCCTGTGCCGTGTTTTCGCCTTCGATCGCCTGGGCGTCGGCCGCGGCGAGCTTGATCCGCATTTCGCGCTCGGCCGCTTTCACCTGCGCCTGACGTTCGAACGCCGCGGTTTGTTCGCCGATCGCTTGGAGTTTTTCCAATTCGGCGACGCGCACCGCTTGTTCCCGGTCGGCGTCCCGGGTGCCGATCGCTTTCTCCTTGTTCGCGCCGGCGACTTGAATCGCCTGATCACGATGCGCCTCGGCGACGCGGGTTTCGCCCAAGCGTTCCTGCTCGGCAACGTCGCCGCGTGCTTGTTGAATGGCCTGCGACGCCGCCTTCTGGCCGATGGCTTCGATATAGCCTGATTCGTCGGTAATGTCGGTGATGTTGACGTTGATCAGCACCAGGCCGATTTTCTTCAACTCCGGTTCGAGGGAGCTCTGGATATTCTCCAGAAACGCTTCGCGATTGCGATTGATCGCTTCGATCTGCATCGAGGCGATCACTTGCCGCATCTGACCGAAGATGATGTCTTCCGCTTGTTTCTTGACTTCGTTGGTGTTCAAGCCGAGCAAGCGGATCGCCGCGTTCTGCATGACTTCCGGATGCGTGCCGATGGCCACGGTGAATACGCTCGGCACGTTGACGCGGATGTTCTCCGCTGAGAGAGCGCCGCGGAGCGGAACTTCGATTTGAATCGGTTCCAGGCTCAGGTAGGCGTAGTCCTGCAACAGCGGAATCACAATCCGCGCGCCACCGTGGACGCACTTGGCCGCCTCGCCGCCGCCGCCGGTGCCCTTACCATAGATGCACAGCACGCGGTTGCTGGGGCAGCGCTTGTAGCACTTCGTGACCATGATCACGAAGGAGAAAAACGCCATCGCCACGAACACCACGCCGATGGCAATGTACAACATCGGGCCGCTCAGCAATTCGCCTTGCGCCAACAAAAGATTGTGTTCAAGCATGGACCGTGCTCCGATTCGGGGTTTCGGTTTCGCGGACCACGGCGACTGCCACGGTGTCGGGACCAAGCACTTCGGTCACGACCACTTGGGCGCCGGTGGGAATGCGATCCTGGACCGTCATGGCCAGGTATTCGACGGTGCGGTTCTGCAGGTTCAGGTGAACCTTGCCAGCGCCGGTCTTATTGGGTGGGACGGACAAGTATACGATCCCTTTTTTGCCGACGGCGCGGCCGATGCGGACAGTGCCGTCGTCCTGCAGGTGGTGCAGCTGAGACATGATCCAATGCACGCCGAACAACGCCCCGGCCCCCGCGGTCAGGGCCACCAGGAACGAGGCCAACGGGCTCAATGCGCCACTCAAACCGCCTAATCCGGCCAGGCCGAAGAATGTGATCGCTGCAATCACGGTGCGAAACGTCAGCACGCCGAACAGCCAATTCGTGGAATGATGCTCGCCCGTGTGTTCTACCTGGTGGCCGCCGTCTGAATGCCCGGCGTCGCCCGACAAATCATGTGGCACGTCGCCCAGGTCATCGGCGAAATCAGCGTCGCCGCCGATGCCGATCAGCGTCATCACGAACTGGCAGACCATCACGGTCCCGCCGACGACTGCAAACAGTGTGTAGAGCCATGACATCTTGATTTCCTCGCGTCAGAAACGCGTCGCATGCGCTTCGGTAGAATCAACGAAGGAGAAATGACGTTCGTGAGAGCTCGATCCGAAAACTCTCGGCGGCGTCAACTCTCCCTCGCTGGCGCTCCGGGCTAATGTCGGTTAATCTCCGCCGTCGCCGTCGTCTCCATCGCCCCACAGGTTGAACGACCATCCGGAATCATCTTCCCAAGCGCTGTCGCCCCAAGTCAATTCCCAAGGCCGCATCAGGACGATGGCAACGCCGACTCCGATCAACAGCAGCCACCAATAATCCTCCATCACTTCAGCACTCCAGTATTGTCGTGGTTGGGAAATGCAGCCGTCAAAACATCCGTGATCGTCGAACTCAGTGAACTCCCACGGCTGTTGCCGGTTATCCCTCGGACGCCCCGGCCCCGCCTGCTAGATTAGGTGCGCCTTCCCGGCGAATAGGGCGCACATTCGCGGTGCGGAAGGCGACAATGACCGTTTTACCACCCGTATCGAATCTACCTTGCCGTACCGCACCCTCCGAGACTGCGTTGACGACCTCGCCCGGCACGGCCAGCTCGTGCGCATCGACGCCGAGGTCGATCCCCGACTGGAAGTGGCGGAAATCCAACGCCGAGTTTACCAGTCGGGGGGGCCGGCGCTGTATTTTTCCCGGCCGCAGGGCAGCCGCTTCCCGCTGGTCTCGAACTTGTTTGGCACGCTCGATCGCGCACGATTCATCTTTCGCGACACGCTCGATCAAGTACGACGATTGGTCGAACTCAAGATCGATCCCACGCGCGCGGCCAAATCACCGCTCAAATATGCCGCGGCGCTGCGCGGAGCGTGGAACATGCGTCCCAAGTTCGTCTCGCGCGCCGCGGTGATGCGGCACGAGACGACCATCGATCAACTCCCGCAGATCGTCTGCTGGCCCGACGATGGCGGCGCATTTGTCACGCTGCCGCAGGTTTACACCGAGCATCCGGATCTGCCCGGCTGGCGGCACTCCAACTTGGGCATGTATCGCGTCCAACTCTCCGGCGGCGAGTACGCGCGGAATCGCGAAGTCGGTATGCACTACCAGATTCATCGCGGGATTGGCGTCCATCATTCCGCGGCGATTCGTCGCGGCGAACGCTTGCGCGTCAACGTTTTCGTCGGCGGCCCACCGGCGATGGCGGTCTCGGCCGTGATGCCGTTGCCGGAAGGCCTCAGTGAATTGGCTTTCGCCGGGGCGCTTGGCGGTCGTCGCGTTCCATTAGTCGCGTCGCCAGGGCAATTGCCGATTCACGCCGAAGCCGATTTCGTCATCGCCGGGTACATCGATCCCGCGCGCACCTTGCCCGAGGGCCCGTTCGGCGATCACCTTGGCTACTACGCGCGGGTGCATGACTTCCCGGTGCTGACGGTTGAACACGTTTATCATCGCGAGGGGGCGATTTGGCCGTTCACCGTCGTGGGGCGGCCGCCGCAAGAGGACACGACCTTTGGGCAGTTGATCCACGAAATCACCGGGCCGATCATTCCCACGGTGTTGCCCGGCGTGAAAGCGGTTCATGCCGTTGATGCCGCAGGCGTACATCCACTGCTGCTGGCGATCGGCAGCGAGCGCTACGTCCCCTATGCGACGCGCCGTCAGCCGCAGGAACTATTGACGCAAGCCAATGCCATTCTCGGCCAGGGCCAGATGTCGCTGGCGAAATACCTGCTCATCGTCGCGCACGAGGATCAACCCGAACTCGAGATTCACGACATCTCGGCCTTCTTGTGCCATCTGCTGGAACGCGTCGACTGGTCCACCGACTTGCATTTCCAGACGCGCACCACGATCGACACGCTCGATTACTCCGGGACGGGACTTAATGCCGGATCGAAGTTGGTCATCGCGGCGGCCGGCCCAGCGCGGCGTGAACTCGCGACTTCACTGCCGGCGAACCTGTCCCTGCCGGACGGTTTTTCCGATCCCAGGCTCGCGATGCCGGGAGTGGTGACGATCAAAGCGCCCAAGTTTTTCCCGAGCGAAAACGATGCGGCGATCGCGCACTTTTGCGACCAAGCGAGCGGTTTCGACGACCGCTATCCGCTCGTCGTGCTCGTCGACGACAGCGAGTTCGCATCACGTACTTTGAACAACTTCCTCTGGGTGACGTTCACGCGCAGTAACCCGGCCGCGGACGTGCATGGCTGCGGCAGCTTCATCGAGCAAAAGCACTGGGGCTGCCGAGGCCCGCTGGTGATCGACGCAAGAATCAAACCGCATCACGCGCCACCGCTGGTGGAAGACCCGGAGGTGACGAAGCGCGTTGATGCCATGGCGGCACGCGGTGGGCCGCTGCACGGCTTGATCGCATAGTCGCCTTTCGCCGGAGCGAAAGGAGATTGTGACGCGTTGTTACCAGGTTAAGGGCGTCCGGCGAGGATGCCGCGCCTTGCCGCGCGTTCCGCTCACATGTTGCGGGCGCTGGAGCGTACCGGCGACCGGGCCGAACGGCGTCGTCAGATACTGTTCCGGACCCGCGGCTGGTCGCGGTTCCGCGTACTGCGGGCGGGGCGGGAACATGAATACCGGGCCCGTGGAGACTTTCTCCCCGGCACGCCGCGGCCGATTCGGCAACTCGACAAGCATGTTGGCGACGTCTTCGGCGCCAAAATGCTTGGGCGCAACGAGGTCGAAAGTCGGGTCCGGTACCCAGCCTGGCCGCGGAATCGCCTCCTGCGCAGCCGACGGAGACACGCACGCGAAGCAGCAGATCACGGCGAATCCAAGTCGTCGCATGGGCGTAAGTCCTGTTGGATGCGTTACCTATGCCTTCTCTTCGGCTGAGTAAACCGCGCCGCTTCAAGGGTTTAGGGCGTCGACGCCGATCACGATTGGTCGTTTTCCGCCGGATCGCTATATTCCGGCGCGACGTATACCGTCTGCCGCACCTTAAACTTAGCCCGAAATCCCTATGTGGCTCGCTACACGCTATTTGTGCTATGCGTTGCTTTTGCTCAGCTTAGTTAGCAGTGCCCAGGCTGCCTGGGTGGAAGAGCACTCACGGTTCCCGTTTGTGATCCGGGCGGACTACCGCGTCGAGAATCCGACGACAATCCTCGCCGAGTTGTCGGAGATGCAGACCGAGCTGTCCGACAAGCTAGGCGTCCAGCCGGCCTCGGATTGGATCGAGCTGTACCTTTTTCGGGATCAACGCAGTTTTCAGGAATACGTGTCGCGACAGTTTCCGGGCTTCGAGTCGCGGCGAGCGCTGTTCATCCAAGGTCGCGGTCCCGCGATGGTGCTGGCCTACCGAGGCGAGAATCTTGGAACCGACCTGCGACATGAAACCACTCACGCCCTCTTGCGCGCCCACTCGGCGCGAGTGCCGCTTTGGCTCGATGAAGGTCTTGCGGAATACTTCGAGCTGTCGCCTGAGCAACGCCGGACCGATGCGCAGCACGATCCCAAGTTACAGGCCGCAATGCGGCAGCCGGATTGGCCGAGCCTGGCCAAACTAGAACGTGAAACCGACGTCAAGCAGTTCGATCAACGCGACTACGTTGCCGCCCGCACCTGGGCGCGCTACCTGATCGACGGACCGTCCGATGCGCAAATTCAACTCCGAGCCTTTCTCGCCGAAGCGGCCGATCGAGAACCGGAACGCACGCTGCGCGATCGCTTGAGCGATCTCGAACCGGACGTCGAACAGGCGATGCGCACGTCTTGGCAAACCGTTCCTTGAGATTAGCAACAACGCGTAGGGCGGGCCGCGCGAGATTTGGATCGCCTGATCCTGGCGATTGCCGCACTGCGTTCAAGCGCCGTTAACCTATTGCCGTAAGGCCCGCCGTATTTTCGAGCCCGGCGGGCCGCATTTTTCTCGTTCGCGACATCGTTCACACGTGCGCAGCATGGGGAGTTAACGCAACGTTTCATTCGAGCCCTGGCCCGCCCTACGGCGAACTTGCCAATTGTAGCGCGCGAGAGATCGCTTCGAAGGCGTTCGGCAGGATGCCCACGAGATTCAGCGCCGCGTTATCCTCCGGCGAAATGTTCACCGCCACGCCGTGGCCGGTGCGCACGAGCATCGTCCGGCATCCCGCCGCGGCGCCGGCTTCGAGATCGGTACGCGTGTCGCCGATCAGAAATGAATCGCTGAGGTCGATGCCGAGTTCCTCGGCCGCGCGCCGCAACATCCCCGGCTTCGGCTTGCGGCAATCGCAATCGACGAGATATTCGCCGATGCCTTCGCGCGGATGATGTGGACAAAAATAAAATCGATCAATCCGCGCCGACTCGGCCGCCAGCAATTCCTCGATGCGGCGATTCACCGCTGCGACAGCTTCGAGCTTGAAATACCCGCGCCCCACGCCAGCCTGATTGGTCACCACCACGACGAGGACCCCCGCCGCATTCGCCGCCGCAATCCCTTGCGCGACGCTCTCCGTCAGCGCGACCAGCGCCGGGTCCGAAAGATAGTGTCGCTCCTCATTGACGGTCCCATCGCGATCAAGAAAAATCGCCGGCCGCCGTTTTTGCATCCGTTCATCACTCATCACTCATCACTCATCACTGACAACCCTCACTCCGCTTCCGCCATTTCGCGAGCGTGGTAGCTCGAACGTACAAACGGCCCACTGGCCACCTGCGTGAAGCCCATCGCCTTGGCCGCACGTCCCAATTCGTCGAACTCATCCGGCGGCACGTAACGGACGACGGGCAAGTGTTCGGGCGAGGGTTGCAGGTATTGCCCCAGCGTTAGCAGTTCGCAGCCGACTTCCAACAAGTCGGCGAGCGTGTCGAATAATTCTTCGCGCGTTTCGCCGAGGCCCAGCATCAGCCCGCTCTTGGTTTTGATCGCCGGGTTCAACTCCCGGACGCGTTTGAGCAGTCCCAGGGTCCAGCGGTAATCTGATTTCCGCCCGCGGACTTCACGATAAAGCCTAGGCACGGTTTCCGTGTTGTGATTGAACACCTCGGGCGCGGCTTCAACCACGCGGTCGAGCGCCTCGCGGCAATGGAGAAAATCCGGCGTCAGCACTTCCACCGCGGCGCCGGTCCGCTCGCGAACCGCCACGACGGAACGATAAAAATGTTCGGCGCCGCCATCCGGCAGATCGTCGCGTGTGACCGAGGTGATGACGACGTGCTTAAGTCCCAGCCGAAACGCCGCTTCCGCGACGCGTTCCGGTTCGTCGGCTTCGAGCGTTGACGTCTTTCCCTTGGCGACCGCGCAGAAACCGCAGGGCCGCGTACAGACGTTCCCCAGGATCATAAACGTGGCGGTTTTCTGACTGTAGCACTCCATCCGGTTCGGACACTTGGCGTTGTCGCAAACCGTCTCCAATCGCAGTTCTTCCAGGAGATTCGCCGTGAAGTGATTGGCGTTCCCGAGCGGCACATTCCGCTTCAACCACCGCGGCAACCGCGGCTCCGACGCAACGGGCGAACTGACGATCGGCAGATTTTCCAACACCGGCAACAGATTCATGCGACGCCGCGACGCTCTGGTTCAGTTTTCAATGCTGACGCTGTCAGAGCATTGTACCTCGCGGAGCGGGCGGCTGAAGGAGGCCTCGGCGGCGCGGCAGTCGACCGGCATTTCGAAATTAAGCCCAGGGAAGGCCCTCGGAGTCGTCACTACTTGCAACGACTTCGGTGGCCTTCCCTGGGCTTGGCGCATAACGCCTTCTACTCGCCTGGCGGCCGGTAGAAATCGGCCAACTTGAAGCGATAGACGATTCCACCGGGGAGGCCGATTTCCTCGCCGCCGCTGCGGACCAGTCCATGTTCGGAGAACTCGAATTCGCTCTCGGCGACGGCTTTTTTCGAGAGCTTCAGGCGGTACTTGATGAGCCGCGGCTTCTCGTCCGGCTTGAGCAGGCACTCGGCCGCCAGCTCCCCTTCCATGCGCACGTCCAGCCGGCCGACTCGGTAACGGTCCTCCAACACCCTGCGCGTGATCGTGAACTCGATCAGCCCGGTTTCGAGTTCCACTGCCTCGATGGTGAATTCCTTGCCTCCCTCCGGCTGCGCGGACAGCCATTCTGGGGTAACGTCGATCACCTCTGTCAGCGCCGAGGCGCGCGAAGCAATCAATCCCACGAACATTCCAGCGACCAACAAACACCACGCACGGCGCAGCATGTCTCACCTCGATTCTGGGTTCCGGCCCCGCGAGCGTCCGCCTTGGACACTTGGCACGCATTCAAGACGATGCGACCGGGGCGACGGTTTTCTCGAGCAAGGCCGTCGCCAGGAGCATGCGGCGGCGGAAGCAAAAAACCCAGGGAAGGCCTGCGAAGTCGTCCACAGTGGCAACGACTCCGAGGGCCTTCCCTGGGCTTGCTATTGAGCTTGAGAATGATGTGCGAGCTATTCGACTTTCGTCACCGGCGCGTCGGACCAGAGCTGCTCGAGGCAGTAGTACTCCCGCGCCGCGTCATCGAACAGATGGATCACCACGTCGCCGTAATCCAGCAGGATCCAACGACTTTCGGCGTAACCCTCCATGCCCATACGTTGCTCGCCGAATTCGTCGCGGTAGGCGTGCTGGATCTCCGCGCTCATGGCGTGCAATTGGCGGCGGCTGGTGCCGGTAGCCAGGACAAAGAAGTCGAACATGGGCGAGACTTCGCGCATGTCGAGGACCGTCACATCGCGTCCGCGGTTCTCCAGGGCGATACGTGCGGCGGCCATGGCCAGTTCCCGGGCACGGTCCGCTCGACCGGCATGCCGGGAATCCTGCGGAATGCTGGAAATCGCCAACGAAAAATCTCCCAAAGGTGTCAAGCGAAAAACGGTACGGCTTACACTTGTATTCTACACCGCCGGCCGAAAAGTACCAGCGCCCGTAGCCGCCTGAGTTAAGGAAGCGGCGACGACCAAAAAGGTTCGTTGGAAGCTGGCAAGATGTGTCGATCGAGCGAAAGACGCCTGGTGCTTTCTGGTAACCACGCCGCGCAAGGAAAAGCCCAGGGAAGGCCCTCACAGACTTTGCTATCGGCAAAAGTCTTGGGCGGCCTTCCCTGGGCTTGGCAGAGCAGAAGCGTCAAAACTTTGAACTCACCGTGGATGCCCCGGCGGAATCGGCGCCGGGTGGTTCACCAACTGCACGGGCGGGATCCGCTGCACTTGCGTGATCGTCGCCTGCGGCGGCGGAACGCGTTTCGCCTCGTCCGGCGGCACCAATCGCATCGTGCCTGGGCTTTCGGCGCCGGGAGGCACCGGTTCCGCCGGCGCGCCTTCGATCACGGTTCCGTCCGGATTCAATCCGGCGTCGTTCAGCCATTGCATCGGCACGTCGGGAGGCAAATCGCAATTGGGCATCGATTCCGCCAACAGTTGGTCGAGCGGCACGTCGATCCAGAGCCCCATGTCGTCGATCCGCATCACGCCCATGTCGCGCAACAGCGCCATCCGCGTCGAGTAATGATTCAACCAGACGCTCATGAAGTTGTTCTGCGAATCACTGAGCGCGGTGAGGGCCGAAATCAGGTTCTGGGCGGCCGTCGGTCCGAGCGAGTTCACCGCACCGCCCGGTTCGGCCGGCGCGGTCGGCGCGGATAATTCTTCACGGGTTTGATCCACGCGGCGGAGGGCGATCGCCACGGCGCTCCGCTGCAAGGCGAGGTTCGCTTCCAGTTGCCGCAACGATCGCAGATCCTGCCGCAAGGTCTGGTTCACCTGATCTTGGAACTGAACCAACTGCCGCCGGTTTTGCTGGTACGTGATCAGCACGGAGCGATAGTTATTGCGTTCCAGGAGCCTCGTGAAGGGGGGATCGACTTCCAGCCTGGCGCGCATGTTGCCGGTTGGCGCGCGAAACCTCGCGGCGTTGTCACCGAGCGTCGTGATGTCGCCGTCGACCGACACCGTCAGGTTGGAACGCAACGCGTTCGCGTTGAACGTGATCAATCGCCAGCTATCCACTAAGGACGCCCGGTTGTTCATCCAGTCGAGCCGATTCGCCCGGGCGACTTGAAACGCCTGTTCCGGGGCCAATCGCACCGGCGTCATCACGACCGATTCCAGCCGCGCCCGCGCCTGGACGAGCGACAATTCCTGGACCATGTCGGACAAAGTGCCCGCCAGCGCAACCAGCGAATCCGCGGTACCGCCTGCGTCCTCGGTCGTCAGGCCGCGGCCCAATTCCGCCAGCCGCGCTTCGGCGTCTTGAAAGCGTCCGTCCAAGTCGCCGACGGCCGCCGCCAAGCGTTCACGCTCCGCGCGAAACGCCGGCAGCTCTTCCGGGGCGAGGTCGGTCTCGCGCTGCGAAGCGCGCTCCGCCAGCAGCTTCACGTCTTCATTTACGATCGGCGCGAGCAATCGCGCGAGGTGCAACAGGCGGGCCAATTGCGCCACGGCTTGCTCCAACTGCGCGACGGTCGGCGCGCCTTCAATAGCGCCGACTTGTTGCCGGTATTCGGCCAGCCGGTTCTGCGAGTCCGTCATCCGCCGATCGATGAACTGAAATTGTTGAATCATCCCATTGTCGAGCACCATCGGCAGATCCGGCGGCAAGCCCAGCGTGGTGCGTTTGAACGTATCGAGCTGATTTTCCAGCCCGATTTGCGATTGCAGCAAGTTCGCACGGTCGGTCTGAATGCTCTGCCGGAATGAATCGACTTGCGTGATGTCGACGAGTCCGGCTTCGAGGTTCGCTTCCAACAGGCCGAGCGTGCGGAGCTTGAGGCTCAAGCTGTCTTGAATGTTGGCGATTTGCTGTTGTTGTTGCAGCAACCCGATGACTCCGCCGACCGTGCCGGCACCACCGCCCGCCGCTCCGGCCACCGCACCGCCCCCCGCCCCGCCAGCGCCGGCGCCGCCGAAGCCGCCGAAGTTCGTCGCCTGACCGACGCCGCCGAAGCCGCCGGAACCTTGTCCGGTGAAGCCCGTGAGGCCGGTGCCGCCGAAGAAGCCACCACGACGCTGCGGACCCGATACGCCGTTTTGTCCCATCGCGATGCTGGTGTAGAAGCCCTGCCGGTATTGGCTGAGTGCTCGCAGGTTCGCCAGCAGTGCGCGTTCCGCGATGGTCAACTGCTCCAGCGCCACGGCGCGTCCGCCGCCGCGCAGTAATGGCTGCACGACGCTGAAGTTCGCCAGCGTGGCGGCGAAATTTGTGTCTTCGCCGGAGAACTGCCAGACGAACGTGTTCGCAAAGCCGACGAGAATTTGACCACCCGTGGCTAAGCGTCGTTGCAGTTGCCCGTCGGTCGCTTGCGTGAACGTATTGCGATCGCCGGTGACGCCAGGCCCGATGAACCGCGCCGCCTGGCTCCGATCGCCGTTGTGCGCGAAGATCGACGACGTGCCGCCGAAGTATTGGACGTCGAAGCGGAATCGCTCCGTGCTTACGTCGAGCGCCGACAAGTACAGCGACTCCAATTGCTCCTGCCAGGTTGGCGAATGCGTGTAGGCCAGAGCCACCGCGGTGTTGAGATCCAGCTCGATCTCGCCGGCCTTGTTGAAATTGACATACTCGCCCAGCCGTTCCTGCCATGCTGGCGATTCCAAGTTCCGCACCGTGCCGTTATCGAGCCAGTGTTTCCACGCCCGTTTGCCGTCGACGTAGCGCATGAACTGGTACGAGGCCGGGTCGTCTTGCGGCATCGGTTCCCGGTCCGGATTGGCCGGATCGAAGTAGCGGCTGCGGGGATTCACGTACGGATTGAAAAACGGATGCGCCCAACGCGGGTCGTTCCCTTTTTCGCGGACGAGGTTGAACACCTCGCGGTCCGCGTTCAATCGGTAACGCGTGCGGCTACAGCCCGATTGGCCAGCCAGCGCCACGAGACACGCCAGAACCATGAGCACGCTGAGGATACGTGCAGAACGCTTGATGTGGGGTGCCACTGGCGGCTCGTCCGCCAGTGCTGGAGTGGAGCCCACCAGCGCGACCAAACGCGCACTGGCGGACAAGCCGCCAGTGGCACCCATCACAGTCATACACTGCCTAGACATCTCAAGCCCCCCGGCCGATCGTCTTTGCCGCGACCTCTCGATGCGCCGGCAATCCGGCGCGCGAAGGTTACGGTCCTAACGATCGGAATCGTCCTAACGATTGCGGGGGATTTAACGATTCTGCTAGGATTAAGTTGTGTAAAGTGCCGTTGCATCGCTATTCTGCGCGTTTTCACAAGATTAACTCTGCTTTTCGACTCGGTTTCACGCCGAAACTGCTGCGCCGGAGCGAGGTTGAATCTCAGAGCCACGCAGGTCACACCCCACGGAGCCTTTGAAATGTCGTTGCGCCCCCTGTTCATTTCCCGCCGGCAATTTGTTGGCGGCGCCGCCGCTCTGTCGATGGCCGCCTGGTACACGCCCGGCGCGATGGCCGAGGAACTTACCCGCACGCCACAGCAAACCGAGGGGCCGTTTTACCCGGATCACTTGCCGCTCGATACCGATAACGACCTGCTGATCGTCAACGACAACCTCTCGCCGGCCGTTGGCGAAATCACGCACCTGACCGGGCGCATCCTCGACGCCAGCGGCAATCCCGTTCGCAACGCGGCCGTGGAGATCTGGCAGGTCGATAACAACGCCGTGTATCTGCACACACAAGGCGGCGACCGCGCCACGCTCGACAAGAATTTCCAGGGCTTCGGCCGCTTCGTCACCGGTTCCTCGGGCGAGTACTACTTCCGCACGATCAAGCCCGTCGTCTACCCGGGCCGCACGCCGCACATCCACATGGCGGTGAAGATCCGCGGCCAGGACAAATTCGTCACGCAATGTTACGTGAAAGGCGCCAAGGAAAACGAACGCGACGGCGTCCTCCGCGGCATCCGCGACGAGAAGCAACGCGAAAGCGTGATCGTCGACTTCGCCAAGATCCCGGATTCCAAAATCGGCGAACTGGCCGCGAACTTCGACGTGATTTTGGGCTTCACGCCGGAGGGGTGAGAGGGGAGAGAATAGCGGCGTCTTTTCGCGCTAAGCTCAGGGAAGGCCTCCGAAGACTTTTGCCAATGGAGAAGTCTCCGAGGGCCTTCCCTGGGCTTTTTCTTGCGCGATGTCGCGCTCAACAATCACGATTTATTCGTTCCGGCTCGGCGGTCCATTGTTTCGTCCAAGCCCCGTGTTCGGCGTGCGCCAATATGTAGCGAAGTGCGTTTTCGTAGTGGGAGACATCTCGTATGGGGATCGCTTTACTGCGCACTTCCCAGAGCTTGCCCAGCCAGCCCTGCTGTCGCAAGACAAGCGTTACTTTACGCTTCGCTCGACCTGGCCAGTGCCGCTGGCAACCAGACGGCATCTTCGCGAGCAAATGCACATGCTGCATGGCTACGGCGATTGCCGACATGAAAGCGCCGAGCCGAGTGAATTCGGCATAGAGCGCATTGCCGACAAGTGGTTGCCAATAGGGCGTAAGCGAAACCGCATCTTGCTCAAGGGATTCTCGGCTGCGGAGTTCGATTTCCGAATAGTCGTCGGTCGGCGGATTCTTGTAATCGCCATCTATGTGTTGGCGATGATGGCGCGTACGAAAACCGCGAGCGTCGCCGTATAGCCAAGCGCCATAAGTGGTGACTATGACGTGATACCAGACGCGGTCGTCAACGTTCATCAAATCACCGTTATTGCGGCGCTCGCGGTTAAGCCCAGGGAAGGCCTCCGATGATTGTTCCATCGGCAAAAATCTTCTAGGGCCTTCCCTGGGCTTTTCTTGCACGATATTGACCAACTTAACACCGCATTCTTCACTCCATCCAGGCAAAGCCTGGGCTGCTCGTCGGGCTTCGGTGCCCTTGGCAATCCGTTTACGAGCAGCCCAGGCAATGGAAATCGAAACTACGAACAGCCCATGCTGTTGCCGCAGTTGTGGCAGAGATAGCAGTTGCCGTTGCGGACCGTGATGGCGCCGCACATGTCGCAGGAGGGAGCGTCGAGTTGGAAGCCGGCGAATTGATCGCCTTGCCCCGTGAGGTGCGCCTTGGCGGATGGCTTCGCGCGGAGCGCTACGCCTGCCCGCTCCAGGAGCGCGGCCTGGCTGTCGGCCGCATTCGCGCCGGCGTCCTGACGCGCCGTGCTGTTTCCGTTCGTGCCATGGCCGTTCGTCCCAGACGATTTCCCGTTCGTGTGCCCGTTCGGCCCACGGCCGTTGGTCGGCACGGCCGACGACTGCAGCCGAGCGCTTGTGGCTTCCGACTTCGCGACACTTGGCGTTCCTCGCCCCACGGACTGCCCGCCGGCCTTCTTGGCGGCGGGCTTGGAATCAGGGTCGGCATCATCTCCCGAGCCGGCCGCGTTGGCCGACTCTCCTTTCCCGCCCGCCGCTGGGAGCCCCAGCGACGCCTCGCGGAAGCCGGGCAGGAAGGTCATGCCCAGCCAGCGGAAGATGTAATCGACGATGCTCTTCGCCATGCGGATGTCCGGGTTGTTGGTGTAACCCAACGGCTCGAACCGCGTGTGCGAGAACTTGTTGACGTAGACCTCGAGCGGCACGCCGTATTGCAGGCTCATCGAGACCGCGGTGCCGAAGCAATCCATCAAACCGCCGATGGTGCTCCCTTCCTTGGCCATGGTGATAAACAACTCGCCGGGGCGGCCGTCGTCGTAGAGCCCGACGGTGATGTACCCTTCGTGCCCGGCGATGTTGAACTTGTGCGTGATCGAGTTCCGCGTATCGGGCAGCCGTTCGCGTCGCGGCGTGGCGACCTGCTTGGCGGCGGCCTTCGACGCTTCGCTTGAGGTGTTGAGCGGCTGGCTTTCCTTCGAGCCGTCGCGATAAATCGCCAGCGCCTTGAGGCCCAGCCGCCAACCTTCGATGTAGGCGTCGGCCACGTCGGCCGGCGTCGTGTCGCGCGGCATGTTGACGGTCTTGGAGATCGCCCCCGAGAGGAACGGCTGCGCGGCCGCCATCATGCGGACGTGCGCCCGCCAGTTGATCGAGCGGGAGCCATTGGCCGGCGTGAAGGCACAATCGAACACGGCGAGGTGCTCGTCGTGCAGGTCGGCGCACCCTTCGATCGTATCTTCGCGATTGATATACGCGACGATCGATTCGATCTTCGGCTGGTCGTAACCGAGCGTCTTCAAGGCGAGCGGCACGGTGTTGTTGACGATCTTCAACATCCCACCGCCGGCCAGTTGCTTGTATTTCACGAGCGCGATGTCCGGCTCGATGCCCGTGGTGTCGCAATCCATCAGGAAGCTGATCGTGCCGGTGGGCGCGAGCACTGTGGCCTGGGCGTTGCGGTAGCCGAACCGCTGGCCGGCGTCGAGCACTTCGTCCCAGAGCTTGCGGGCGGCTTCGTGCAGATACGTCGGGCATTCCGGATTGATCTGCTCAACCGCGTCGCGATGCATCTGCATGACGCGGAGCATCGGTTCGCGATTTTCCGGGAAACGCTCGAACGTGCCGACCGAGGCGGCCAATTCGGCGCTGGTCAGGTTGGCGTTGCCGTGCAGCAAAGCGGTCAGCGCTCCGCTAAGAGCATAGGCGCCTTCCGAATCGTACGGGAAACCGCTCGCCATGATGAAGCTGCCCAGGTTCGCGTACCCGAGGCCAACCGGGCGGTACAGGTGGCTGTTATGGGAGATCCGCTTCGTGGGATAGCTGGCGTGATCGACCAGGATCTCCTGGGCCACGAAGAACACGCGGCAGGCGTGATGGAAGCGTTCGACGTCGAATGAGCCGTCTTCCTGGCGGAACTTCATCAGGTTGATGCTCGCCAGGTTGCAGGCCGTGTCGTCGAGGAACATGTATTCCGAGCACGGATTGCTGGCGTTGATGCGGCCCGAGTTCGGGCAGGTGTGCCAGCGGTTGATCGTCGTGTCGTATTGCACGCCCGGATCGCCGCAGAACCAGGCGCACTCGGCCATTTTGGCGATCACGTCGCGGGCCTGGAACACCGGGCCGTCCTTGGACGGATTGGTGACCCAGTGCGTGCGCCATTCTTTGTCTTCGTTCACGGCCTGCATGAACTCGTCGGTCAGGCGGACCGAGAGGTTGGCGTTCTGGAACAGAATGGAGCTATACGCTTCGCCATTGAAGTTCGATTCGTAGCCTCCCTTCTCGATCAGCACGCGGGCCTTCTTTTCTTCCTTGGCTTTGCACTCGATGAATTCCATCACGTCGGGGTGCCAGACCTTGATCGATTGCATCTTGGCGGCGCGACGGGTCTTGCCGCCGCTCTTCACCACGGCCGCGATCTGGTCGTACACCCGCATGAATGACAGCGGGCCGGAAGGGCGACCGCCGCCGGAGAGCTTCTCGCGATGCGAGCGGAGCGTGGAAAGATCGGTCCCGGTGCCGGAGCCGAACTTGAACAGCATGGCCTCGCTGCGGGCGAGCTCCATGATGTCTTCCATGTTGTCCTGCACGCTCTGGATAAAGCAGGCCGAACCCTGCGGATACGCGTACGGGTTCTCCGGCTGCTCAACCGTGTTGGTCTCCGGGTTCCAGAACCAGTTGCACTTCGTCCCCTTTACACCGTACTGGTGGAACAGCCCGACGTTGAACCAGACCGGCGAGTTGAACGCCCCGTGCTGGTGGACGCAGAGCCAGGTCAGGTCGCGGTAGAAACGCTCGCCGTCTTCGGGCGTGGCGAAATAGCCGTCCTTGATGCCCCAATCGGCGATCGTGCGGCTGACACGGTGAATCAGTTGCCGGACGCTCCGCTCGCGCTCCGGGGTGCCGTTCTCGCCGTAGAAGTACTTGCTGACCACGACGTTGGTGGCCAGTTGGCTCCAATGTTCGGGGACTTCGCAATCCTTCTGCTCGAACAGCACGCCGCCGGACTCGTCCTTGATCACCGCGGTGCGGAGATCCCAAGTGATGGTCTCGAACGGATCGGCGACCTCGGTCGGGCAGAAGACGGAATCAAACACGAGACCGCGCTGAAACCGGCGTGGGCTCTGCGAGGCACGGGAAGGGACGCCGGGACGCGATTCAACAGCGAGATTGGCCATAGTGCTCAAAACCTCCTGAGCGAAAGAACGGGCATCCGAGCCATTAGTGTACTCCAGTACACCGAATACCACAATCGGCCCAGCTAGCATTCCGGTTTAGGAATAGTAGCTAGAAGGACTGCTGGTTCCATCCGGGTAAGCTGTAGAGACTACGCAATCTTGCGTAGGACATCTATATATTGTAGCGAATGCCCAAGCGGCCACAACAGGTAGTTGTCAGGCGTGTTAGTTTATCGACTCAGAACGGTTCGTCAACCATTTTTTCTGAAACTGATACTAACTGTTTGCTAGCAATCGGGTTGCGAAAGGGGCAATGCCAACACACTTCCTTGAACGCCCGCGCCGACCGCCGCCTAAGCTGAACGCTGACAATCGGTTGCGCGTCGCGCCCTGCCGCTACGTGACAATCACCCAAGCC
Source organism: Planctomycetia bacterium (assembly GCA_034440135.1). Taxonomy (NCBI): domain Bacteria; kingdom Pseudomonadati; phylum Planctomycetota; class Planctomycetia; species Planctomycetia bacterium. The sequence goes on along the minus strand of JAWXBP010000181.1, from coordinate 6,898 downwards.
GCCGATGCCGCCAAGATCGCGAATGCAGCGCCAATTTGCAGTGCAAAACGCCTCTCGCGATAGCTGCCTGCGACGGCCCCAGCAAAGGCGAGGGGCGCGAAAGGCGCAATCAACAGCCCCGGCGCCGCTGGCCGCGGCTCAATGCAGCCAATAAAGGCCCAGCCGCAGGCCAGGACGGCGTACAAGAGCGCCAAACCCGCGAGCGGTACTTGATCCGCCTTCCGCCAAGCTACGGCCGCATATCCGGCGAACGCCGCAGCCGCCAGTAGGGCGAAGATGCCGTAGACCAGGCTTACCCGGTACGTGATCAACATTGCCAGCGCACCCAAACTGACGATCATTGCGGCCAGCATGGTCTTGGGATCGATGCGACGTAGCAGCGGCTCGATCGCGAGCGTGACGGCGAGGATGTAACCGGCCAGCAGCGCAATACAAATCGGTCGCGGTGGCCAAAGTGCGGGCCAAGTGGGCGTGAGAAAGTACGCGCAGGCCAACGCCGCCGCGGCGTATAACGCCCAGCGCAACGCGGTCGGGCAGCGCGGCACCGCGGCGAATCTTGCCACCACCGCCGCCCCGAGCACCAAATACGGTGGCCAATGAAAGTGCCGCGTGGGCGGGATCGCGTCGTCGTACGCCAGCAGGAAGTAGCCAGCCGCATACGCGACAGCGACGGCCAGCAGCGACACCACGCCGCGTCGGCACTCAGGCAACCAGCGCCAGCCCGCCCAGGCGATCGCGCCGCTGAGGGCAAACGCGATCGCGAGGGCGAGGATTTCGGTGGGCGAGATCATCGGGCTTCCTTTCGCGGAGCGAAAGGAGACTTTGGGTTATGGAGATAGCGGCGAGGATCGAACTACGGCGCGGTTTCCGGGAGCTTTTCCGTTTTTTCGCCGATCACGATCGTCATCGCGACTTCGTCGTGGACGCCGTCCAGTTTCTTGTCCATGCCGAACTCGGCGCGCTTCAGCGGGAACTCTGCGTGGAGCGTTGGCTTATCGTGAGCGATCGCCACTTTCGCCGGGAAGGTGATTTCCTTGGTCACGCCATGCAGCGTCAGGTCGCCGGTCACGGTGACTTCGCCGTCGGCCGCGCCGTCCTCGAACTTGGTGCTCTCGAACTTCGCCGTGGGATACTCACGCGTGTCGAGGAAGTCGGGCGCGTTCAGATGCGCCGTCAGCGGTGGGTGTTGCGTCCAGAGCGAATCGGCCGCGATATCCACAACTACGGACGCGATCTTCCCGTCCGCGTCGAGCTTGACCACGCCGGAGAATTTCTCGAAACCGCCGGTCCGCGGCTTGGGTTCGGCGCCGACGTGCGTGCCGACGAAGCCGATCTTCGTGTTCTCGGGGCCGATGGCGAGTTCGCCTTCGGTCGCTGACGCCGACGTCGTCGCCGCGGTTGTTTCCTCGCCGTCTGCGGCGGCGGAAGTCGAGGCGGGCTCTGCGCTCGAGGAAGTAGCGCGGCCCCCTTCGATGACAGGTTTACCGCAACCCAGGCAGACGAGGCCGCAGGCAATCCATAGTCCCAGCTTGGCTCTCATTTTCCGGCTCCAATTTCGGGCAGTGTGTGTGTTGGGTCGAACGGGCAGTGTAGCCGAACCGCGCTCACGTCGCCTAGGACGCGCTGCGCGCACACAGTCTGGACAATTCGCTATGGCGAGCCGAAAGTGAAGGTTTGCCTGCATCCAACTTGATTGATGAGTTCCTCACCGCGCACATGCCCAAGCAACTGAGCCGACCGCAAATCATCACCGAACCGCGCGCGATGACCGCCTGGGCGGAACAGCAGCGCAGCGCCTCGCGCCGCATCGGCGTCGTGCCGACGATGGGGGCGCTGCATGCCGGGCATGTCAGCTTAGTCGAGCGCTCGTGCCAGGAATGCGATGCGACGGTGTTAACTGTCTTCGTCAACCCAACGCAGTTCGGGCCGCACGAAGATTATCAAAAATACCCGCGGACGATGGAGGCAGATCTCGCGGCGATCGCCCATCTGCCGGTCGAGGTGGCGTTCTGCCCGACGACGAGCGCCATGTATCCGCCCGAACACGCGACACGCGTGGAAGTGGCGGGGCCGGCGCTGCCGTGGGAAGGGGCGCATCGTCCCGGACATTTCTCGGGCGTGGCGACGATCGTGCTCAAGCTGTTCGAGATCGTCCGGCCGCAGGTCGCGTACTTCGGGCAGAAGGACTATCAACAAATCCTGGTCGTCCGGCGCATGGTGGAAGACTTGAACGTGCCGGTCGAACTGGTCATCTGTCCGACATTGCGCGAAGCCGATGGCCTGGCGATGAGCTCCCGCAACGCGTATTTAAGTGCGGCATCACGCCAGAAGGCGCTACGCTTGAGCCAGTCGCTCAAGCTGGCCCAAGAGCGATTCCGCGCCGGCGAACGAGACGCCGCAAAGTTGCGCGCGGAGATGTTGGCGTTGTTCCAAGACGTGCGAGGAGTGCAAGTCGATTACGTGGCGCTGGTCGACCCGACGTCATTGGCCGAAGTCGCCGAGCTTGCCGCAACAACGGTGGCGCTTCTCGCCGTGCGCGTCGACGGCACCCGGTTGATTGACAATGCGCGAATTGGGGTCGTGAACGGAGAGCCTCCTCTGCTCTTGTAGCCGAGGTCCGCGACTTGGCGTTTGCGAAGCGCGTCAGTCGAAGTCTGGAATAATCGGCGTGCGGCCGTTCGCGCTGCGGAGCGTTGGAACGCCTGCAAAAAACGCGGCTGGCAGGTTCTTGAGCCAGATTGTGCGCTTCTCGATCTTTTCGACGGACACCACGCGAGCGCCAATGTTATGCACGACCGCTGACGCAAGCAATGTGAAGAACGACGAAAGCAGCAGTACCAGCGGCCATTGCCGATCCAGCGTGACCATCAAAACGATCGACAAGACGCCCTGTCCTAACGCGGCGATCAAAAGGGCCCAAAAAGCACGGTTGAACTTGCACTGGCGCTGTTCGTGCGCTTCACAAAGCGTCACGAACAGCGTGCCTTTGCGTTGTCCGATCAATGAGACCAGCACGAACAACGGCGGGCTGATTACAAGCATGATGAAGAACAATGGATTGATCCACCGAAGCGTCCGCGGTTGCAATGGGCGATCTGTGGACTGTCCGCAGCGTGCGCAAAGTTGAGGCAAGGCAGCCGTATCAGGAAGTATCAAGAACGCGCCCCATCTCCAAGGCCATGCGACCGTTTCTTCGACCAATTCGGCGCTCGCGGCGGTTGGTTCGCCGTCGGCTGGCTCACGATTACTATGAGGCGACGCATAGGGGTTTTCGTTGTTCATAGTGCAAGTATCACTGCTTCGAAGCGTGAATTCAAGCGAGATTTCAACGCGGGTCGATGTGGGTGTCCTAGGCGCGTTCCGCGGCGCTATGTCCTCTCCGTCCGAGGTCGCAGACCTCGGCTACAGACGGAGGGCGTCGACGACGCGATGTGAATCGCACTACGCCGCGCGGGCGATCGGCCCGTGCGGGGCGCGGAGTTGGAAGAGGCCGAAGATTTCCGCGTGCGTCAGGCCGCTTTGACGTTGGCCTTCGGCGCCGCTGAAGATGGTGTCGAACAGCTCTCGCTTTTGTTCGAGCACTTGTTGAATGCGTTCCTCGATCGTGCTGAGCGCCACGAAGCGGCTGATCGTCACGGGGCCGGCCGCGCCGATGCGATGGGCGCGGTTGATTGCCTGATCCTCGACCGCGGGGTTCCACCAGCGGTCGAACAGAAACACGTACTCGCAGAATTGCAGATTGAGGCCCACGCCGCCCGCGCCGTAGCTCATCAGGATCACGCGGCTGCGGCGGTCTTCGCGAAAGCGTTCGATGACCCGTTCGCGCTGCGATTGAGGAATGCGGCCGTGGTATTCCAGCGGATGGAAACGTTTCAACGACTTCGCCAGGTGCGTGAGCGTTTCAACCCATTGGCTGAACACGATCGCCTTCTTACCGCTGGCGGCGACTTCTTCCAAGTCGGCTTCGAGCCGCTCCAACTTGGCGCTTTCGCCGGTGAACGGATCGAAGTTGCAGATCTGTTTGAGCCGCAAGACGAGCTCGAACACATGCTGGATCGTGGCCCCTGCGCCGAGTTCCGTGAGGCGCAGGATGCCATCCTCTTCGGCGAGCCGATAGCTTTCCCGTTGGGCGGCGGTCAGGTCGATATCGGCGTCGCGGAATAACTTCGGCGGCAGTTCGGTCAGCACCTGATCCTTGGTGCGACGCAGAATGTAGTCGGACGCCAACTTGCCGATCCGCCGGGGTTTCATGTCCGCATTCAAGTGGCCGGGCGCGACGAACTCGAAGATGCCGACCAGGTCCTCAGCGCTATTCTCGACCGGCGTACCGGTCAGCGCCCAACTACGGCGTCGCTTGATCGCGCGCACCACGTGACTCGTGGTGCCGGAGCGGTTTTTGATTCGCTGCGATTCATCGAGCAACACCAGGTCGAAATCCAGTTCGCCCGCTTCGACCAACTCGCGATCGCGCATCAGCAACTCGTAGTTGGCGATCCGCACCGGCGTGTCGTTGAGTTGCCATTGCCAGCGCCGGCGGGCCTGGTCTCCTTCGACCACCATCACCGGAATCTCGGGCGCCCATTGCGAGAACTCGCGTTGCCAGTTGCTGACGAGCGGCTTGGGGCAGATCAACAATACGGAGCCGATCTCGCCGGAGTGCAGCAGCAACCGAACGGCCGTGATGGCCTGCATCGTCTTGCCGAGCCCCATCTCGTCGGCCAATACCGCGGCCTCGCGCGGATAAAGAAACGCCACGCCGTCCAACTGATAGGGAAACGGCTCGAAAGGGAATTGCAGTGCGCCGCGCGCGATCCACGATTCGAGCGGAGGCTGCAGCGCGTAGAGCAGGCGATCTTCCAACTTGATGAGATCGCCGGGCGGCTTCAGATGCGTGGCGCGACGCTCGCCCTGCGGCGCCGCGATGGGCGGCGCTATCGCGGGAGCCGCCATCTCACTCGGCAACCAATCCGGGCGGCGATCGATCGGCGGGGCGAAATGAAAGCTCTGCGTCTTGATGCCGACGTCACCGATCGGGAACGAACACACACGTAGCTTGGGCGTGACAACGCGCAGCGTGCGCGCGTCCGACTTCGGCACCGGTGGCATGGTGACGCTGGCGACCGACGGCGTGGTCGACGAGCGAATGGCAATGGTTCGCAAGCGCGGCGCGGGCGTACGCAACGCCTCGCCGCCGAGGCTGAAACTCATGCCGTTCGCCCGGGCGCTCACTTCGCGCCCCGCTGGGCTTCTTCGAGCGCGCCGTGAATCCGCGCGAAGGGTTCAATTAGATCGAATGATTCGGAAAGCGTCGCCAGATACTCTTCCACGCGCGGTCGATCGGATGCGTGATCGCTCGACATCGAAACGCGAAACGCGCCGCGCCGCAACAAGCATTGCTGGGGGACGCCGGCATGGGCGCCATCGACGCGGTAGGTCACGCCGTTTGCTTCGGAAGCGTCGTCGCTTTCGATCAGCAAGACGGGCGTCGCGACGAATTCGCGCAAGGCCAAGACTTGCGATTGGTTCGTACAGATGACGGCCGGTTTCAACGTCGATTTGTTAACCAGCGCCTGGCCGATTTGCTCGCCGTAGAGATAGGCGTCGAGCGTCGGGCCGAACAAAATCGCCTGGGCGCGATTCGGGCGCACGCCGGACGTGCAGTGGAACTCCAGCGGACGCCCGGTGCTGTTTAGCACCAGGTAGCCGCCGAGTAGCCCGTGCTGTTCGTGCTCGATGACGGTCAGAAAACCCAAGGCCGCCGCCGGCCTCGGTTCGCTCGTGCTCATAGGCTCCGCCTGTTAGGCCCAACGCGAATCTGAACTGCCGATCTCTGAGGTCGTTCGCTTGCCGGGACGCGTCAAGTCTCGGTCCCCCAATAGCATCGAGCGCCCGGCGAAATGACTTGACTGAACACGGCAACAACGACGTAACACATGTACTTATAGCGACTTGCGGCTCCCCGGAGATCGCGACAATCAGGCAAGAAACAGTCATGATTCGCGAGTTCGCCGGTTCGCTCGATTTTGCCGATTGTCCGGCCGATAACGGTTGTATCGATCACGCCGGACTGGCTGGAGCGCGCGCTACGCCGCTCGCCTTATTTGGCGGAGCAGGGGGAAACTGGCATGAAACGGATTGCGCTCGCGGCGCTGTGTTGTCTCGTCTTGGCGTTGAACACAGGCTGCCAACATTGTTGTTGGACCATCTTTCCCGATGTCGCCGCCTGCGGGCCGGGCCCCGGCTGCGGCGATCGCTACTGGGGCGATTGGAAAGCCTGTCCGGATCCCTGTGACAAGTGCGCCAACTGGGTCGGTCACGGCCACGCCGGCTACAACAAATGGGGGCGCCGCGATGATGGCGGCGGCTGCATTCCCGATTGCCAAACCTGCGGCCAAAGTTGCAACGGCGGCAGCGGTTGCACGACTTGCGGCACCGCGACCAGCGATTGCGGCTGCGGCAGCTCGCACGGGCAGGTCTATTACAGCGAATAGCGCTGCGACCGCCGGTTAAGTTCCCTCTCTAAAACACAACAGGACGGGTGCCACTGGCGGCTTGTCCGCCAGTGTGGAGTTGGTGCCGGTGATGGGCCTATCTCAAGCACTCGCGGACAAGCCGCCAGTGGCACCCCACGTCAAGCACTCTGTGCCGTTACCTAGCCGCCGATGATGACGTTGAGGCATCCCAAGACCACGGAACCCCCGTGGGCGGTGGAGTCCCCGATCCGCACGGCCGGCGTGCCGCCGATCATGGCGGTCGCCGAGCCCTTGATCACCGAGTCGGGCGGTCCCACGCAAACGGCCGTGTCGCCCAGATGCGATGCCGGCAACCCGCCAATCAGGACGTTGGGGACACCCGGCCCCATGATCGGCCCGCCCACATGCGGCACGGGCCCCGTGGT